>DYQZ01000002.1 GCA_020719005.1 Candidatus Omnitrophus sp. | reverse complement strand
CATGGTCACGTCGTTCAACGATCATTCCTGAGTTTGTTGGATATTCATTCCTCGTGCACAACGGGCAGAAGCATCTTCCGGTCTTTGTGAACGAAAATATGGTTGGTTTTAAATTGGGCGAGTTTTCCCCGACGAGAACGTTTAAGAGTCACGGTGGTGTGAAAGCCAAGAAGGCAGTAGCCAAGAAATAAAGGGTAGAGATAATGATTGCGAAAGCCAAAGGTAATTTTTTAAGAGTATCTCCGAGCAAGGTCAGAATGATCCTGGATCTTATTCGCGGGAAGAGCGTTCCTGCTGCAAAAACGATCCTGACATATTTGAACAAGCCGACCAAAGAAAAGGTCGTAAAAGTTTTCGATTCCGCTGTTGCTAATGCAAAGCAAAAGGGGTTGACGGAGGATCAGTTGGTGGTTTCAAAGGTCGTTGCTGACCAAGGTTCTGTGTGGAAGCGTTTCCGCGCGGCATCATTTGGACGCGCGAGCGAGGTCCTGAAGAAGACGACCCATATTACGGTCGAGTTAGATGTAAAGGTTAAATAAGAGGTATTTAAACGTGGGCCAAAAAGTTTCTCCATTCATTTTACGTATTGGTATCAACAAGACCTGGCGCAGCATGTGGTTTTCGGACCCAAAAGACTTCGCGAAGAATGTTGAAGAAGATTACAAGATCCGTCAGTACATCAGAAAGAAATTCGTGCAGGGTGCTGTTTCTGGTGTTGAGATCGAACGCGTTGCTAATCAGATCAAGATCCGTATCGCGTCCGCCCGTCCGGGTGTCATTATTGGACGCCGTGGTGCTGATATTGATCGGTTGAGAGCTGACATTGGAAAGATAACGACCAAAGAGATCGCGGTTGATATCAAAGAGATAAAGAACCCGGCCGTTGATGCCAATCTTGTTGCTCAAAGTGTTGCGTTCCAGTTGGAGAAGCGTGTTGGTTTTCGTCGTGCGATGAAGCGTGCGGTTGAGCAGACCATTCAGGCTGGTGCCAAGGGCATCAAAGTCATTGTTTCCGGTCGTTTGGATGGTGGTGAGATCGCTCGTCGTGAAAAGTATCATATTGGCAAGATCCCGCTGCAGACATTCCGCGCGGATATTGATTACGGATTTCATGAAGCACATACGACGTTCGGTTGTATTGGTATCAAGGTTTGGATTTATAAGGGTGATACGATTAAGGATCTTAAGAAAGCTGAAGCTTAAGGGAGTTTTGTATGGCGTTAATGCCAAAAAGAGTTAAATATAGAAAAGCTCAAAAAGGTAAATGTCGCGGCGTTGCCACATCAGGGGATCGTCTGGCTTTTGGTGAATACGGCCTAAAGGTATTGGAGAACGGTCGTATACGTTCTAATCATATTGAAGCATGCCGCGTTGCCATGGTGAGAAAACTGCGCGGAGCGGGTAAATTGTGGATCAATATATTTCCGCATAAGCCCGTTACTGCGAAACCGGCAGAAACCCGTATGGGTAAGGGAAAAGGTGACCTGGATCACTGGGTTGCTGTTGTCAAGCGCGGGAAGATCCTTTTTGAGATCAGCGGCGTTCCGGAAGATTTCGCAAAGAACTTATTACGTTTGATCGCGTTTAAGCTCCCTTTAAAAACAAAGTTTGTAACGCGCACTAAGCAGATCTAAAGAGGTTGTCATGGAATTGAAAGAATTGAATAATTTAAGCGTCGATGAATTAAATCAGCGCGAGAAGCTTTTGAAGAAAGAGATCTTCGAACTTCGTCAAAAGAGTCGTCTCGGACAGGCTGAGAAGCCCGCTTCTTTTAAAGGGCTGAGAAAAGAGATCGCGCGCATTTTGACGATCATCAATGAAAGAAAGAATCAAAATGGAAAAAAGAACTAATAGACGTAAAGCGCTTACGGGCAAAGTTATAAGCGATAAAATGATGAAGACACGTGTTGTCGAGATCAGTTCGCATTATAAGCATCCTAAGTATGAGAAGCTTCTTACGCGTCATGTCCGTTTCAAGGCCCATGATGAGAAGAATGAGTCTGCTGCTGGAGATGTGGTTGAGATCATGCAAACACGTCCGTTGTCAAAAGATAAGCGTTGGTCCATTTCCAAGATCGTTTCAAAGAATACGGATAAAGAGGCGGTGTCCCAATGATCCAAATGAAATCCCTCTTACCTGTTGCCGATAATACCGGTGCCCGTTTTGCATCTGTTATTGGTGTGTTGAATGCAAAAGGAAAAAAGAGCGCGCAGATCGGTGATATCGTCAGGGTGAATATCAAAGAATCAAACCCTGATGCAGCTGTGAAAAAAGGCGAAAAAGCAAAGGGCGTTATTGTTCGCACAAAGAGCCGTATCCGTCGTTCTGATGGAACGTATGTGCGTTTTGACACCAATGCCGTAGTGTTGATCGATGATGCTGGTAACCCGAAGGGGACGCGTGTCTTCGGTCCAGTGGCAAGAGAGCTCCGTAATATGGAGTATATGAAGATCATTTCTTTAGCACCCGAGGTTGTATAATGCTTAGAATTAAACGTGATGATAAAGTGATGTTGATCGCCGGTAAGGACAAGGGAAAGACTGGAAAAGTCGTCAAAGTTCTTTTGGCAGAGAAGAAAATTGTCGTTGAGAATATCAACGTTGTTAAGAAAGCCGTTAAAAAGAGCGATCAGTATCCGAACGGTGGTTTTATTGAGATCGAAAAGCCTGTGCATATATCTAATGTCATGCTGATCGATGCAAAGACGAATAAGCCTACACGCTTTAAGGTCAAAGTCCTTAAAGATGGTGCGAAGCTTCGTGTTGGGACTAAGAGCGAAGAAACGATCTAAGAGGTGTTCAAGTGAAATCGGAATTGGTCGAAAAATATCAAAAAGAAGTTGTCCCGGCGATGAAAGAGAAGTTCGGGATCAAGAATGTGATGGCGGTCCCTCGTCTTGAGAAGATCGTTGTCAATATGGGTGTCGGCGAAGCCAGGGATGATATGAAGACGCTGGATCAGGCTGCCGAGGACCTTGCAGCTATTACCGGTCAAAAGCCCAGTTTGCGCAGAGCCAAGAAAGCCATCTCCAATTTTCGTTTGAGAGAAGGTCTTGCGGTCGGTTGCAAAGTAACATTACGCCGCGCCCGCATGTATGAGTTTTTAGAACGCTTCATTTCTGTTGT
This sequence comes from Candidatus Omnitrophus sp., assembly GCA_020719005.1. GTDB lineage: Bacteria > Omnitrophota > Gorgyraeia > Zapsychrales > Fredricksoniimonadaceae > DYQZ01. The sequence continues at coordinate 45,812 of DYQZ01000002.1, read as the reverse complement.
TCTTCCACGTATCCGTGACTTCAATGGTGTTTCTAAAAAGTCATTTGATCGTGAAGGTAATTATACGCTTGGCATGAAAGAACAGTCGATCTTCCCTGAAATTGATCCGACAAAGCGTGATTTTCGTGCACAGGGTATGGATATTACGATCGTTATCAAGGGCGGCGATCCGGAAAAGAATCTTGAGTTATTGACCCTGATGGGAATGCCTTTTACTAAGTAAGAAAAGAGACAGTTATTTTATGGCCAAGAAATGTTTAGTTAATAAATCAAAGAAAACACCAAAGTTCTCGACGAGGCAGCATAATCGTTGTCACTTGTGCGGACGTCCTCGTTCTTTTATGAGACGTTTTGGTATTTGCCGTTTGTGTTTTAGAGAACTTGCCTGGAAGGGCGAGATACCAGGTGTCAAGAAGGCTAGCTGGTAAGTAAAGAACGAAGTTTGAGTAAAATAAAAAAGAAGAGGTTTCACCGATGGCTGTGTTAGATCCTGTCGCCAACATGTTAACGATCATCCGTAATGCTCTTAAAGTCCGTAAAGAGACAGTGGATGTTCCTGCTTCCAAAATGATCGAGAAGATCCTTGCGATCTTTAAGAAAGACGGTTATATCGAAGATTATCGTCTCCTTAAGGACCAGAAACAGGGAGTGCTTAAGATCTTTCTTAAGTATGACAACAGAACTCCGGCTATCTCGGGGATCCAGCGTATTTCAAAGTCTGGGTTGCGTGTTTATGTTCAGAATGATGAGATCCCTCGCGTATTAAGCGGAATGGGAACTGCGGTCATTTCGACATCAAAGGGTATTTTGGACGATAGAGAAGCTCGTAAACTTAAAATCGGGGGCGAAGTCCTCTGCTACATTTGGTAAGGTGTTATGTCAAGAATTGGTAAGATCCCGTTAGTACTTCCTAAAGAAGTCAAGTTGAGCATCACCCCTACTGTTGTTACGATGGAAGGGCCAAAGGGTAAACTTTCATTGACGCTTCCCTTAGGTGTTAAGGTTGAGCAGAATGAAAAAGGCCTTTGCATCACACGTGTGAATGATACAAAGCAGACACGCGCTAATCATGGGACCGTTAGAGCTCTTCTTAAGAACATGGCTGTCGGTATCACGAAGGGGCATGTGAAAGACCTTGAAATCCAGGGGTTGGGTTTTCGTGGTGCTGTTGTTGGTCAGAAATTGACATTGAGCCTTGGGTTTAGTCATCCGGTTGATTTTATTGTTCCTGCAGGTATCAAAGTAACGATGCCGAAGCCGACCGAGATCAAGGTTGAAGGCATTGATAATATGCTCGTCGGTCAGATCGCGGCCAAGATCCGTGATATCAAGCCGCCTGAGCCGTATAAAGGAAAAGGTATTCGTTTCGTCGGAGAAGTCGTTAAGCGCAAACAGGGTAAATCCGTAACCAAGTAAGACATATGTTGAATATAAAAGAAACAAAAAGGGTTTCCCGTCATGCTCGTATCCGCAAGGATATGACAGGGACAACAGAGCGTCCGCGTCTTTGTGTGCATCGCAGTCTGAATAATTTCTCTGCGTATATCATTGATGATACGTGTAACAAAGTGCTGATGGGGAAGACCACATTGGCGAAGGATCTAAAAGAGCAGACAAAGAACGCCGGTGGTAATGTCAAGGCGGCAGAGATGCTTGGGACGGCTTTTGCAAAAGAAGCGATCGCCAAAGGCGTCAAGAAGGTTTGTTTTGATCGTGGTGGGTATGTTTATCATGGTCGCGTTAAAGCATTCGCAGACGCCGCCAGAAAATCCGGATTGGAATTCTAAAGAATTATGGAAGACAAAAAGACTAACGAACAGACAAACGCCGCGAACAAACCAGCTCAAGCCAAAGTAACAGAGATGGCTTCGGTAGATAAAGCGGAAAAGAAATTAGCCTACTCATCTGACCTTAATCCTGCCGGTGGTGATCGTGGTGGTAAAGGTAATTCAAAAGATGGCCGTGGTCCTAAAGGACGCCGTCCCATGAAGTCTGAGGGTGAAGCTAGCGGTCTTATTGAATCGGTGATCCGTATCAGCCGTGTCGCGAAAGTGACCAAGGGCGGTACTAAAATGTCTTTCAGCGCACTTGTTGTTGTCGGTGATGGCAAAGGGCGTGCCGGTTATGCGTTAGGCAAAGCGGGGGAAGTGGCTGTTGGTATCAAAAAAGCCATGAATGCCGCAAAAAAGCGCATGGTTGAAGTGCAGCGTCGTGGAACGACCATACCGCATCAGGTTATTGGTTCATGGTGCGCGACACGCGTCATGTTAAAGCCTGCCGCCGAGGGTACGGGCGTTATTGCTTCAGGTCCTGTGCGTGCTATTTGTGATGGTGCTGGTATCAAGAATATCCTTACCAAAGTCCATCGTTCAAGCAATCCTCTTAACGTTGTAAAAGCAACGTTCGAAGGTTTGGCTCGCTTGAAGAAGGTTTCTGACATTAATATTAATGAAGTTAAAGAAAATAAATAAAAGGCCCGTATGCAGTTGCATCAGTTAAAATCTCCAGTTGGTTCTCGTCGTCAGAGGAAATATCGTGGTCGTGGTGCGGCGTCTGGTCTGGGTAAGACCTCGGGTCGTGGTGATAATGGTCAGCGTTCCCGTTCAGGCCGTGGCATCATCCTCGGATCTGAAGGCGGTCAGATGCCTATTATTCGCCGTATCCCAAAGGTGGGTTTTCATTCCGCCCGTCCCAAGGTTTATCAGATCGTTGCTGTTGAAGCGCTTAATTGTTTTAAGGCTAATGAAAAAGTTGATGTCAAGTCAATGAAGGCGCATCAGCTTGTCGGAAGTCTCCGTAAGCCGGTCAAGATTCTCGGTGACGGTGATATCAAGAAAGCATTAACAGTCGTCGCACATAAGTTTTCTTCAGGCGCTGCTGAAAAGATCACTAAAGCCGGCGGTAAAGTTGAGCTCATCGTAAGAGTAGAAGGCCCTGAATTCAAGAAGGCCGCGTTGAAGAAAGCGAAGAAAAACAAATAAGTATGCTTTCACAATTCTTTAAAGCGCTTGCCACCTGTTTTAAAGTTGAGGATCTTCGCAAAAAGATCCTTTTTACATTGGTGATCATTGCAATTTATCGATTGGGTTGTTTTATTCCGACGCCTGGCATCAATGGTAAGGCGTTGGCGCAGTTCTTTGACAAGATCGCCCAGACAACGGGCGGCGGTAATGTATTTACGATCATGAATATGTTCTCCGGCCGTTCGCTGGAAAAGCTAACTATCTTTTCTTTAGGCGTAATGCCTTATATTTCAAGTTCGATCATCATGCAACTTTTGACAGCAGTCATTCCTTCATTGGAGAAATTGTCCAAAGAGGGTCAGGCCGGTTATCAGAAGATCAATCAGTTTACACGTTATGGAACAGTGGCTCTTGCACTTATCCAGTCTTTCTTTATTGCGCTTTGGCTTGAAAGTTCTCAGGCATTTCAGGGGATGCAGATCGTCAATGATCCCGGGCTTGCTTTTCGCCTGACCACGATGATCACGTTAACGACAGGCACACTGGTCATTATGTGGCTTGGAGAGCGTGTTCAGGAAAAGGGTGTCGGCAACGGGATGTCGATCATTATTACCGCAGGTATTTTATCAGCGGCACCTGCCGCCTTTGAACAAACAATGCTTTTGTTATCTCCCAAGACCGCTGGAGCCGCGCAGATACAGCCGCTCACGATCTTGATGATGACATTCTTTCTGATCTTTGTTATTCTGGCGATCACTTTGATCACGCAGGCACAGCGCCGTATCCCGGTGCAGTATGCGCGTCGCATGGTCGGTAATAAGACGTATGGGGGACAGAATACGTTCATTCCTCTTAAGGTCGATACAGCTGGTATCATCGCGATCATCTTTGCGCAGTCGATCATTTTATTTCCGGCTACTATTGCTAGCTTTATTCCGTCGCAAAGCATTCAGCACTTCGCGGCTTTCTTTACACGCGGGCATGTCTGGTATTACTCGTTTTATGCTGCTCTTATCATGTTCTTTTGTTATTTTTATACAGCTATTGTCTTTAATCCTGCGGATGTTGCAGAGAATATGAAGAAACACGGTGGATTTATCCCGGGTGTTCGTCCGGGTAAACATACTGCGGATTATCTTGATTTCGTGCTGACGCGTTTGACATTGGCTGGTGCTCTTTTTATTTGTTTTATCGCTGTTATGCCGGATTCGATCATGGCCGCGGCTAAGGTTCCGTATCTTGTGGCATCTTTCTTCGGCGGTACTGGTATCCTGATCGTTGTCGGCGTCATGCTTGATACGATGAAGCAGATCGAATCACATTTGCAGATGCATAATTACGAAGGGTTCATGCAATCCGGACATTTAAGGGGTAGAAGATGATCATTGTTCTTTTGGGTGCTCCTGGTGCTGGTAAAGGCACGTTGGCAACGGCGTTGAAAGATCAACTTGGTGTCCATCATATTTCAACAGGCGATCTTATTCGCGCAGAGATCAAGGCTGGAAGCGCTATTGGCCTTGAGATCAAGCGTTATGTCGAAAGTGGCGGTCTCGTTCCTGATGAAGTTGTGACAAAAATGATCGAGGGAAAGATCAAGTCTTCTTATACCGATGGTAAGGGGTATATGTTCGACGGATATCCTCGCACGAATGCCCAGGCTGCAGACCTGGATAAGATCCTTTCGGGTCTTAAGCTGAATATTAATTTCGCGCTTTATATGGAAGCGTCGATGGATGTGGTGTTGATGCGTTTGACAGGCCGTCGTGTGTGCAAGTCTTGTGGCGCTGTTTATCATTTGAAGAATATGCCCTCGAAGGTTGCGGGTGTTTGTGATGCATGTGGTGGAGCGTTATATCAGCGTACGGATGATAATGAAGAGACGATCCGTAATCGCATGACCGTTTATGCAGATAATACGAAGCCGATCATTGATTTTTATAAAGCACAAGGCAAATTGAAGACCATCAACGCCGATAAAGACGCTGAAGATGTTCGGGTCGCACTTTTGAATATATTAAATGGCAAAGATGTCTGACATCCGGATCAAAACCCTGGAAGAGCTTATTGTTCTTCGGGAGGCCGGTCGGATACTGGCAACAATTGTTGCAGATCTGAAAAGTTCTTTAAAACCTGGGATGACGACGCGAGATATTGATCTTTTAGCTGAAGGCTTGGTCGTCCGGCATGCTGTTACGGCCGCGTTCAAAGGGTATCGTGGATTCCCTGCTAATGCATGTATATCAGTGAATGAAGAAGTGGTGCATGGCATCCCGGGGGCTCGCGTGATCAAAGATAATGATCTGGTGAGCATTGATATGGGGATCATCCATAAAGGTTATTTTTCCGATATGGCTGTCACCGTTGGTATAGGAAGTCTCGAGGCGTCACGGCAAAAGTTGATCGATGTGACACGCCAGGCTCTTTTAAAAGGTATTGCTGAAGCACGTCCCGGAAATCGTCTGGGAGATATTTCGAGCGCAATACAAAAGTATGTTGAGTCAAAAGGGTTCTCTGTCGTGCGTGATTTTGTAGGACACGGCATTGGCAAGGATCTGCATGAAGATCCCGAGATCCCTAATTACGGCGAGCCTCACAAAGGCGTGCTGTTGCGGTCGGGTATGGTTTTTGCGATCGAGCCTATGGTGAACATGGGGCGCTTTGGAATAAAAATATTAGAAGATGGATGGACGGCTGTTACAATAGACAAAAAACCGTCAGCACATTTTGAACACACGGTCGCGATCACAGAATCGGGACCAATGGTTTTGACAGAATAAGAAGATACTATGGCAAGAGAAGATCTGATCGAAGTTGAGGGGACAGTTGAGGAATCATTGCCTAACGCAATGTTCCGCGTTGTTCTTGACAATGGACACAAGGTCTTGGCTCATGTTTCAGGTAAGATGCGGATGCATTTCATCCGTATTTTGCCGGGTGATAAGGTTAAACTGGAACTTTCGCCCTATGATCTTTCAAGAGGGCGTATAACCTACAGGAATAAGTAAGATGAAAGTCAAATCGTCAGTAAAGCGTATCTGTAACAAATGCAAGGTTGTTAAGCGTAACCGGGTTGTTCGTGTCATTTGCGATAATCCAAAACATAAACAAAGACAAGGATAAGGTAGTATGGCGAGAATTTTAGGTATTGATCTTCCGAGAGACAAACGCGTTGAGGCGGCATTGCCTTACGTTTTTGGTATTGGACCTTTCCGTGCCCGCAAGATCCTCAAGGATCTGAACATTGATGGCAATAGGCGCGCGAAGGATCTTACAGATGATGAGGTGGCTAAGATCACAGCGTATATTCAGAAGAATTATGTTGTTGAAGGTGACCTCCGTCGTGAAGTCCAGCAGAATATCCGTCAGCATATGGATATGGGATCTTACCGTGGTCTCAGGCACCGCAAGGGGCTTCCGGTCCGTGGTCAGCGCACGCGTACGAATTCGCGCACACGCAAGGGGCGTAAACAGACTGTCGGCGGAATGAAGAAGAAAGCAGAATAAGAGGTTTTGATCCATGACTAAAATGAATAAGCAGGCAGAAAAACAGCAGCAGGCGCAGCAGGCAACGACCAAGACTGCCTCTAAGAAGGCAAAAGCAAAGAAGCGCGCTTTAAAAGGTGTAACAACCGGTCTTGTGACGATCAAAGCTACGTTCAATAACACGATCGTGACGATCACTGACCGTCAGGGTAATGCTATTGTCTGGGCAACGCCCGGTGTTGTTGGTTTTACAGGTTCGAAGAAATCCACTCCTTTCGCCGCACAGATGGCCGCTGCAGAAGCTGCGAAGCGCGCAAAGGATCTGGGGATCGAAAGTGTTGATGTTCTGGTGAATGGTCCGGGTTCCGGCCGTGAATCTGCTGTGCGTGCGATCGCTGCCGCCGGTATTCAGGTCATGACGATCCGTGATACAACACCGATCCCACATAATGGTTGCCGTCCGCGCAAGAAGCGCAGAGTTTAATAAGAAAGGGTATTTGATCCATGGCACGCTACACTGGTCCACGTTGTCGTTTATCGAGAAGAGAAGGCGTTAATCTCGAGCTTAAGAAAAAATGGTCTCTTGAAAAGAATGAGACTGCTCCCGGTCAACACGGTTTAAGACGCGGCAAGTTGTCGAACTACGGTTTACAGCTCCGCGAGAAACAGAAAGCCAAGCGCATGTATGGTATTCTTGAGCGTCAGTTCAAGAACTACTATCTTAAAGCTGTGGCAGCAAAGAGTGTTGCTGGTACTGTTCTTTTGCAGTTATTGGAAACCCGTTTGGACAATGTTGTTTACCGTCTGGGTTATACCCTTACCCGTGCGCAAGCGCGGCAGATGGTCAGCCATGGTCTTGTGCGTGTCAATGACAAGAAAGTAAATATCCCGTCGGCTGCTGTCAAGGTTGGCGATGTGATCTCATTTGTTGCAAGAGAGACTGTCACGAATCTTGTGAAGAAGAACGTGGAAATGAATGAAGGTTGGTCTGTCCCGACATGGCTCATGCCTGATGCAGATGGACAAAAGGGTAAGGTTACCCGCATCCCGACGCGTGAAGATATTGTTGTACCGGTCAATGAACAGCTCATCATTGAGCTTTATTCGAAATAATGAGGACGCGGCCAATAGGCTGTGCGGCCAATTAAAGGAGGAATGAACTCATGGGAGTTAAATGGCGTGATTTTCAGATGCCCAAGCGTTTAGATTGCGATGAGGCTACGTACACAGATCGTTATGGTAAATTCATTGCCGAGCCTTTTGAGCGTGGTTATGGTGTGACCTTAGGTAATTCACTTCGCAGGATCCTTCTTTCTTCGATCGAAGGAAGCGCTGTGACATCCATTCGCATTGATGGCGTGATGCATGAGTTCTCGACGGTCCCAGGCGTGTTGGAAACTGTCTCTGACATTATCCTTAACGTCAAGGAATTGGTTCTCCGTTCTCATTCAAAAGTTGCCAAGTCGGTTTATATCAAGGCAACGAAAAAGGGTGAGGTCAAGGCGAAGGACGTTATTTGCGATGAGACGATCGAGGTTTTGAATCCTGATCATCATATCTGCACGCTCACACAGGATATCGAGTTCAACATGGAACTTGAAGTGTGCCGCGGCCGTGGTTATGTTCCTGCTGAATTGAATAAGAAAGAGGGCGCTGCGGTTGGTTCTATCGCAGTTGATTCCATCTTTACACCTATTGAGAAAGTGAATTTCTTCTCGGAGAATACACGTGTCGGGCAGCGCACCGATTATGATCGTATGATCCTTGAGATCTTTACCAACGGCGGTATCAGTCCTAAAGAAGCTCTTTTGTATGCGGCTAATATCTTACAGCGTCACCTTGATGTTTTTGTAAGCTATGGTCAGCTTCCTGAAGAAGAGGAAGAAGAAGAAGAGGTTTCCGTCGAAGAAGAGGCGTTGTATTCCAAGTTGCGTCTGCCGATCTCGGAGCTTGAACTTTCCGTGCGCAGTTCCAATTGTTTAAAAGAAGCGAACATCAAAACGATCGTCGATCTGGTCCGTAAGACAGAAGAAGAGCTCCTTAATTTCCGTAACTTCGGTAAGAAGTCTCTCACAGAGATCGACGAGATACTGAAGGCGATGGGGCTTGGCCTCGGCATGAAGATCGATATGAAAAAGTTAAGAAAGAAGAGCGAGTAATTTATGAGACATGGTCTTTCTGGAAATAAATTCGGTCGCAATCAGACCTTGCGTGCCGCGACGGTACGGGATCTTTCAAAGGCCGTTCTGACACACGATCGTATCACAACGACCCGCGCAAAAGCACAGGAAGCGCGCAAGCTCGTTGATAAATTGATCACCATGGGCAAGAAGGGGACGTTGGCTGCTAAAAGACAGGTCTTCTCGATCCTTTGTGACCACACGCTTGTCAGCATGTTATTCAATACGATCGCGCCTCGTTTTGCTAGCCGTCATGGTGGTTATACGCGCATCATCAAGTTCGCGCTTAATCGCGGTGGTGATAATGCACAGATGGTCTTGCTTGAATTGACAGAGAAAACACCGGTGACAACTGAATCTAAGGTTGTTGATGCCGAAGTTGTTGATGCAAAAGCAGTGAAAGAGACTAAAGCAAAGAAAGCTCCTGCCAAGAAAGCAGAGCCTAAGACAAAAAAGGCTCCTGCAAAAAAAGCGGAGCCAAAAACAAAGAAGGCTTAAGAACATGCCTAAAATAAATTCACGCATTGCCGAGGTCGTCGGTTCAACAACGCTTGCTATTACAGCGCGCGCCAAAGAGCTAAAAGATCAGGGCGTTGATGTGGTGAGTTTTGCGGCAGGTGAGCCGGACTTTGATACTCCTGATTACATTAAGAAAGCCGCCGTTGATGCGATCAACGGCGGTTTTACTAAATATACCCCCTCCAGCGGTACGGAAGAACTTCGTATCGCAATTTGCGATAAATTAAAACGCGACAACAATCTTGAGTATAAACCTGGTCAGATCGTGGTCGGGTGCGGCGCCAAGCATTCTATTTTCAATGCGGTGATGGTGCTTTGTGACGCGGGTGAAGAGGTCCTTATTCCGGTCCCTTTTTGGGTAAGTTATCCTGAAATGGTCAAGGTCGCGGGGGCTGTTCCGAAATATATCCAGACAACGAAAGAAACACATTTTCGCGTTACTCCCGAACAATTAAAAGCCAGTATTACGCCCAAGACGAAGATGCTTATCCTTAATTCACCGTCCAATCCGACGGGTTCTGTTTATTCCAGGAAAGAACTTCAGGCGATCGCTGATATCTGTGTTAAACACGGCATTTATGTTATTTCAGATGATATTTATGAGAAGCTGATCTATAGTGATGAGCCATTCGTTTCTATTGCGTCTTTAGGGAAAGATATTTACGATCAGACCATTACGATCAATGGATTATCCAAGGCCTATTCTATGACCGGATGGCGCATCGGATATGCCGCAGGTCCGGCGGATATCATGGGGTATATGAAGAATTTGCAGGATCACTCCACGTCTAATCCGACTTCGATCAGCCAGAAGGCCGCAGTTGCGGCATTAAAGGCGTCGGAAGAGGGCATCAAGGCAATGCGTGATGAATTTAAAGTCAGACGGGATCTCATGATGTCTTTGATCGACGGTATCCCGGGTGTTAGTTATATCAAACCTGATGGTGCTTTTTATCTTTTTTGTGATTTCTCGAAGTTCGGCAAGTCATCTGATATCGCCAAAAGCATCCTCAATGATGTTAGTGTTGCTGTTATCCCCGGGGATAGTTTTGGTGCTGAAGGTTTCTTGCGTCTTACATTCTGCACCTCGCAGGAGCGTATTCGCGAAGGTGTTAACCGCATCAAAGCCTGGACCGAAAAGGTCCGTTAAGGGGCCTTATGGCGAAAGAACTTCGGGATTTCCTTCTCGTTGTCATCAATCGTAATGCATCCGATCTTCACTTGACGAACGAAATGCCGCCAGTGCTTCGTATCGACGGCGATCTTGTGCCGATGAATGAGTCTCCGCTCTCCGCTGAAGAGCTGAAGAAGATGATCTACGGCGTGATGACCGATACACAGAAGATCCAGTTCGAGGAAGAGCGCGAACTTGATTTCTCTTTGGCATTGCCGGGTCTGGACCGCTTCCGTATCAATGTGCATATCCAGCGTAATTGTGTTGAAGCCGCGTTCCGCCGCATACCGCTTTTTATACCCACGATCGAGGATCTTCAGCTCCCGGCAGCAGTGGGAGTGCTGGGGCGTAAAATGAACGGTCTCGTGCTGGTGACAGGGCCGACAGGGATGGGAAAGACAACGACCTTGGCAGCGCTCATCCAGATGATCAATAATGAGCGCCGTGCGATGATCATGTGCATTGAGGACCCGATCGAGTTCTTGCATTCAAATAAGAAATCCGTGATCAAACAGCGTGAAGTTTATCGTGATACAAATTCGTTCTCTGAAGCGTTGAAGCGTTGTTTGCGCCAGGACCCTGATGTGATCGTGGTCGGTGAGATGCGCGACCTTGAAACGATATCGACCGTACTCACCGCGGCTGAAACAGGTCACTTGGTGTTGGCAACACTGCATACGCCGGACGCTCCGCAGACGATCGAACGTATTATTGACGTATTCCCGCCGTATCAGCAGATGCAGGTGCGCCAGCAGCTTTCCGCGTGTTTGCAAGGTGTTGTATCCCAGCGTTTATTGCCGCATGCGAGCGGTAAAGGGCGCGTGCTTGCCACCGAGGTTATGATGGCGACACCAGCGATCCGTAATCTTATTCGTGAGCGCGCGGTGGAGCAGATCACCACCGTCATTCAGACCGGTGCTCAGTTCGGGATGCGCACGATGGACCGTTCACTGAAAGAACTTTTTGAGGCAGGCGCAATTACGCTTGATACAGCGTTGGTCCATGCGAAGAATGTGGAAGAGTTAAAACAATTCCTTTCCAGAAAATTAAAATAAGAACAAGAGGATATATATGTCAGTCCGTATAACGCTGCTCCCGGGAGATGGTATTGGTCCGGAGGTGGCTTTGGCCATGAAGAAATGTATTGATGCGACGGGCGTCAAGATCACTTGGGATGAAGAGATCGTCGGTGCTCCTGCGATCGAGAAATTCGGTACACCTTTGCCTCAGGACGCCATTGATTCGATCAAGAAGAATAAAGTTGCGATCAAGGGGCCTATTGAGACGCCTATCGGCAAGGGATTCCGTTCGGTGAATGTCCAGCTTCGCCAGGAACTTGATCTGTATGCGTGTGTCCGGCCGGCAAAGTATATTGAAGGCACCAAGGCGGTGAATACCAAGGTTGACCTTGTGATCTTCCGCGAGAATACAGAGGATCTTTATTCTGGTGTTGAGTTTGATGTAAATTCTAAAGAGGCTTCGACGCTGATCGGTGTGATCAACGGGATGTCTTCAAGAAAGGTGCGTGAAGATTCTGCGATCTCGATCAAGCCGATCTCGATCTTCGGTTCTAAGAGAATTATCCGGTATGCTTTTGAATATGCTGTTAAGAATAATCGCAAGAAGGTAACGCTGGTCCACAAGGCGAATATCATGAAATTCACGGACGGCCTTTTTCTTCGGATGGGGCAGGAGATCGCACGTGAATATGAAGGCAGGGTTGTTTTTGAGGATGTTATTGTTGATAATTTATGCATGCAGCTGGTGCAAAAGCCTGAACAGTATGATGTGCTTGTTCTTCCTAATTTGTACGGGGATATTGTATCTGATCTTTGCGCGGGTCTTGTCGGCGGTCTTGGCATAGCTCCGGGTGCGAATATCGGTGCAGAGGCGGCACTGTTTGAGCCTGTGCACGGTTCAGCCCCAAAACATGCTGGACAGAATAAGGTCAATCCAACAGCGACCATTCTTTCCGGGATCATGATGTTAAGGCATCTTGGTGAAATGAAGGCCGCGGACCGTCTGGAGAAAGCCGTATTTGCTGTGATCAAGGAAGGGAAGGATGTTACCTACGACCTTAAGATGGACCGTAATGATCCGACGGCTGTTGGAACGCAGGAAATGGCTGAGGCGATCTGCCGTAAATTGAGGGTATAGGTTTTCATTGTTGTAGGATAATATGTGTTCATGACAAGCCCCGTTGGAAGCGGATGTTTTCAGCGGGGTTTTTATTGGGTCAGGTGAGAGGTGAGGAAGCTGTGCAGACCATTGATCTAGGATGTATTTCTTATGGGGATGCGCTCCTAAGACAAAAAGAACAGGTGCGTATTGTGGCCGCAGGCGGCGCGGATGTGCTTTTTGTGTGCGAACATCCTTTGACCATCACGCTTGGACGTAAGACAAAACAAGAGAATATTTTTTTCCCCGAGGCTGAGTTGGTGCGGCTAGGGTATTCTATCGTTAAGGCGGACCGCGGCGGGGATGTGACACTGCATATGCCTGGACAGCTTGTGGCATATCCGATCATCGGGCTGAAAAGAAATGGGCGGGATATTATTTCTTACCTGCATCAATTGGAGCAGGCTGTCGTTGATTTCTTGGAAAGTTTTGGTATAGTGGCTAAAGGTGACGACGAGCGTCGCGGGGTCTGGATCGGTCGCGATAAGGTGGCATCCATTGGTATTGGTGTTTCCCGCTGGGTGACCTTCCACGGTGTAGCGATCAATGTGACGAATGACCTTAGTGCCTTTCGGGTGATCCGTCCTTGCGGGCTCAATGTACGAATGACATCGGTCGAGGCCACAACTGGCATCAAGATCGATCGGGCATTGGCAGTGAGCCGTTTGACACAAAGTTTTCAGAAAGTGTTCGTTCCTTTATGATACAGTTGGTTGTTCCTGATCTGGGAGAGGGTGTTCGGAAGGTTGAGGTCGTCGCGTGGCATTTCACCGTCGGTAGTTCCGTAACGCCGGATGATGATATCGTTGAACTTGTAACGGACAAGTCTAGTTTTTGTATTTCAGCGCCTGTTGGGGGCGTTTTGGTAAAGATCTACGTAAATGAAGGCCAGGAAGTGTCTGTCGGAACTGTCTTGGCGGATATCGAGCCAGTATGATAAAGAAACGTAAAGTTTTACTCATGTATATTTCAAGAGTGTCCGGGCATCGTCAGGCGAGTATGGCGATCTCGAAGTCCTTGAAGAAGTTCATGCCTGACGCGGATGTGATGAGTATTAATGGATTTGGTTATAATTATCCGCTCCTCGAGCAGGTGGTGAATGCCGCATATATGACGGTCATCCGTCATACGCCCAAGGTTTGGGATTATCTTTATGATAACCCCAAAGTGGTCAAGCGTTCCGCTAACCTGAGACGGTTTCTGAATAAATCCAGTCATAAAAAGCTGGCAAAGCTGTTCAAGGAATTCCCGGCAGATACGGTTGTTTGTTCTCAGGCTTTTCCCTGCAGCATGGTCGCGGACTATAAGACGTCCAATAAATTATCTTTCACATTGGTCGGGGTGTTGACAGATTTTGCGCCACATTCTTACTGGATCAATGAGGGGGTTGACTATTATATTGTTCCGTCGGAAGATACCAAGGAACGCTTTGTAAAGAAAGGTGTTCCCGCGGATAAGATCCGTGTCTTCGGTATCCCGATCCGTTATAAGTTCGCTGAGCGCTTAGATGAGCGAAAGACCCGGGAAAGCCTAGGGCTTGCCGCAGATGTTCCGACTGTTCTTGTGATGGGGGGTGGTCAGGGGCTTGGATCCATGAAAGAGGCTGTTAAGGCATTGATCGCCTCCGAGGAGTCGTTGCAACTTATCGTTGTTGCCGGGTCGAACCAGAAGCTTTTTAAATGGCTTAAGAAGGCGTCTTTGAAGAGTTCAAAAAAGATCCTTTGTTATGATTACGCGAGCAATATTGATGAATTAATGGAGGCAGCGACGTTGATCGTGACCAAGTCAGGCGGAATGACGACGGCTGAATGTCTGGCTAAAGGGCTTCCCATGGTCATTATTACACCGCTCCCTGGGCAGGAAGCGCGTAATACGGATTTCTTGTTGGAAAAAGGAGTGGCTGTTCATGTCCATGATATAAGGAATTTGGCCGAAGAGGTTGAGCTTTTATTAAGATCGCCTCAAAGACTAAAAGCGATGTCCGTAGCTGCTTTTGAAAGCGGCAAGCCTCATGCGGCGGACGATATCGCCCGTTTGGTCATAGCGCGTGGCATTCCAAGATAAGCGTTTGAAAGGGTTCTTAATAAAAGCGCATGTGGAAATATCTTTTTTATAAGTTTGGCCAGCTGATCGTTCATTGTGTTCCTCGCCCTTGGGCATATGCGTTTGGTCGTTTTGTATCAGATCTGCAGTTTCGTTTTTCACCGCGGGATAGAGCGGCTGTGCTACGTAATATGCGTCAGATCTTAGGGAAGAGTCCTGATGTGTATAAAAGATCGCGTGCGGTATTCTTGAATTTCGGGCAGTATCTCGTCGACTTTTTTCTCATGTATAAAGTGAGCAGCAAGTTCGTTGAAGAAAATGTGCGTATTGAGCATTTCGAGCATTTGACCCAAGCCCTTGAAAAAGGCCGCGGGGTCATTATGCTGACCGCTCATATTGGCAATTGGGAGATGGGGGCGGCCGTGCTTGCCCAAATGGGGCATCCGTTGACGGTCATCGCATTGCCTCATAAGGAGCGGGTGGTCAATGATCTTTTTAATCGTCAGCGTCAGGCGCATGGGGTTACCGTGGTGCCGCCTAATGTCGGGGTCAGACGTTGTGTGGAGGCCTTGCGAAAAGGGCGTTTGATCGCGCTCTTGGGGGACAGGGATTTTGGTACTTTCGGAGAGCCTATGATGTTTTTGGGGCGAAAGACATTGATCCCTAAAGGAGCAGCTTTTTTTTCTTACAAAACAGGCACGCCGATCATTCCTGTTTTCCTTATCCCTGAAGGGGAGGGAAAATATGTATTAACGTTGTATCCGGCCATTGAGCCGGATGTGACGCGTGACCAAAAGGATGAAGTGTTTTCTTTAATGGAACGCTCTACGTTGGTCATTGAAGAAAAGATCCGTCAGGATCCTTCCCAGTGGATGATGTTCCGTGATTTTGGAGTGGACCATGAACATTTGTATTCTCATACCGGCGTATAATGAAGCCAGGGCCATCGGCGTTGTTGTTAAAGAAGCCCGTTCCAAAGGGATCGATGTCCTGGTCGTTGATGATGGGTCTGCTGATGGCACGACAGATGTTGCTCGAGCTAATGGCGCAAGTGTACTTACGAATTTCAAGAATCAAGGCAAGGGCTTTTCATTACAACGCGGATTTGATCACATTATCAGTCAGAATTATGAAGCCTTGATCACTATGGATGGTGATGGTCAGCATGCGGTGGCGGACTTGGATGGTTTTATAGGTCTTTATGCAGAGAAAAAACCGGATGTGATCTGCGGGAACCGTATGACAGACCACAAAGGTATGCCTTTTGTAAGATTCCTGACCAATCAGATCATGTCGGGCTTGATCTCGCTTGTATGTCGTCAAAAGATCTATGACACGCAGTGCGGATTTCGTTTGATCAAAACAGAGGTGTTGAAGAATATACAGTTATCATCTTCGGCATTCGAGATCGAATCCGAGGTTTTGATCAAGGCCAGTAAAAAGAAATACCGGATCGCGTCTGTCCCGGTGCGCACGATCTACGCCGGAGAGCAAAGCAAGATCAATCCTTTCTTTGATACAGCCAGGTTCATTGTTTATATTATCCGTGAAATGTTCGTTCGTTGATGTATCCCTATGGAAGATAAAATATTTCGTATTGCGATCATTTTCTCGCTGGTGGCACACTTGGCGGTGTTCACGCGTTTCTATGTGACGAAACAGGAACTCCGGCATGTTGTGAAAAAGGACCCGGAAGTGTCTTATAAGATCGAGCGACCTGTGCAGAAAGTTTCGGAGAGCGAAATGCTTGCGCGTAAAGTAGAATCGATCGCACCCAGGAAAGATGCGATGGGTATGCCGCCTCCTCAGCCTCCGTCCTCAGAGGATATTTTTAAGGAAGCCGGGGATATGGGGGACAGTTTCAAGATGTTCGATCGCAAGCCTGAAAGGATCAAGGGGATCAAGGTCACCAAAGAGGTTGCTGTTCCGATGTTAAAGTCGGAAAAGATCAATACGCCGTCTTATGTGACTTATTATCAGATCGTCCGTGACCGTATCCGGGAACGCGCTTATACGAATTATACAAAATTGAGCGTAGGCGAAGTTTATCTGACTTTTATTATCAGGTCTGATGGGACATTGGTGGAATTAAAGATCCTGCCAGATAAAACAACAGCGAATGAGTTCCTCGAGAATGTGGGGGTTAAGAGCGTTCAGGAAGCGGGACCTTTCCCGCCCTTCCCGCAAGATCTGAATTATCCTGAATTAACGTTCAATGTGTCGATCTCTTTTCAGTATAAGGAAGAATGAGCCGGCCCACACTGTTTTATTTGAAAAGAGGGCTTTTTTTGGTAGCATGGTGTTCCTAAATAAAAAAATGAAAGGCGTGTTTTATGGATAATGAGAAGCATGTGGATGAATCGTGGAAGGATGCGGTAAAGAGTGAAAAATCTGAAGACGGTTGCTGTTCTTCCGGTAGTTGTGCGGATGGCTGCGGCTCAGAAGGCTGTAGTTCTGAAGGGTGTGGTTCTGATGATGATTGTGGTTGCGGCCAGGATCATGGCGGTGAGATGAAGGTCAGTTTTCTCAATTATATTATGTCCATGGGGTATCAGGCCATGATCTTTGTTGGTGAGATCCCGAATCCTATGACTGGCAAACAGGAAACAAATTTGCGTCAGGCAAAGTTCCTCATTGATACGCTGGTGCTCCTTAAGGAGAAAACAAAGGGTAATTTAAATCCGCAGGAAGAGAATATGCTGACAGCTTCTTTGTATGAACTGCAGATGAAATATGTTGAGGCGACCAAAAAAGGAAAGCTTGAGCTGTAATTTCTTGATGAGGGGGAGAAAATGATCGATAAACATTTGCTAGATATCCTGGCATGCCCCGCATGTCAGTCGGATGTAACGCAAAAAGACGACGTTATCATATGCACGGACCCAAAATGTGCGCTTAAGTATCCTGTGCGTGATGGGATCCCGGTGATGTTAGTGGATGAGGCGGTAAAATAGGTCGAGGCGACGACGAGAGCGGAGGGATATGAAAAAAATACTTGTTATTCACGGGCCTAATCTTAATTTGCTCGGGGAGCGTGAAACGTCTGTATACGGGACAACAACGCTTGTTGATATTGACCAGAAGCTCATGAAGATCGCCAAAGAAAAGAATGTGGAGCTTGTTTCTTTTCAGTCCAATCATGAGGGTGCGATCGTTGATGTTATCGGGAAGGCCAGGGTTGACGGCTTTAGTGCGATCGTGATCAATCCGGCAGCTTATACCCATACGAGTGTGGCGATCCGCGATGCTGTTTCGGCTGTCGCACTTCCGGTCGTTGAGGTTCATTTATCTAATATTTATAAGCGTGAAGAATTCAGGCATCAGTCTTTGATCGCGCCTGCTGCAGTCGGGCAGATCAGCGGGTTCGGTGTAGAAAGCTATGTCCTCGGCCTTCTTGCGGCTATCGGGATCATCAATGAACGTTAGACTTTCACGTCTAAGGATGTTATTAAAAGGCTTCGGGGTCGACGCTCTTTTGGTAACGGATGATACGAATGTTTCTTATCTTTCCTCATATCCTTCCCATGATGCGTGGCTCTTTATTACTCAGAAGCACGCTTATTATGTGACGGACTTTCGTTATACCCAGGAGGCGTCGACGGCATTGGCTGGGGATGCTTTTTCTGTGGTCCAGTTCAAAGATTCTATTTTCAGATCGATCGTGATGTTGGCTGAGCGTTCTAAAGTGGCTAATATCGGGGTTGACGAGAATCGCTTGAACTTGGGGCAGTATCAGCGCTTCAAGGCGCTGTGTTCCCAAAAGATCAAGCTTAAGCTTTTGCAAAGCCCAGTTGAGTGCTTGCGGATGGTCAAGGACGCGGATGAGCTTTCGATCATCCGTCAGGCGATCAAGATCAATCTTGAAGCTTTTTCATGGATCGGGTCTAGAATAAAGCCGGGTCTCAGTGAAAAAGACATTTTTGTCCTTTTAGAAGGTTTTGTTCGCAGAAGACGGGTGGGTTTTTCTTTTGACCCTATTATTGCTTCAGGACCCAATACGGCATTGCCTCACGCTAAGGTCACAGAGCGTAAACTCCTTATGGGAGAGCCTCTTTTGCTTGACTTAGGGATCGAGAAAGATAGCTATAAGTCCGACTTGACACGTATGTTCTTTTTGGGTAAAATGACGCCTTCTTTCAGTAAAGCTCTTTCTATCATTAAAGATGCACAGTGGGAAGCGATACGTCTGGTGAAGCCGGGGGTATTGGCCAAAGATGTTGATGCGGCTGCCAGGAAATACTTGAAGAAGTATGGATGGGATAAGTATTTCGGGCATTCATTAGGGCATGGGGTTGGTCTTGATATTCATGAAATGCCAAGGCTTTCTGCTAAAAGTGGAGCGATATTGGTGGAAAATATGGTTGTAACAGTTGAACCTGGGGTATATTTCCCTAAGAAGTATGGTGTTCGGTTAGAAGAAATGGTTTTAGTAACACATAAAGCATGTGAGGTTTTGAGTGGGGATAGCGATCACAGAAGTGAGTAAGGGTTTGGCGTTGAATATCGAGGGCGATATCTGCACGATTGTTGATTTCAATCACGTAAAGCCTGCGAAGGGCAGTGCTTTCGTTCGTCTTAAGATGAAAAGTCTTCGCACGAACAATGTGATCGAGCGCACCTATCGTTCTGCGGAAACGCTTGATGAGGTTGATCTCGAAGAGCGCAAGATGCAGTATCTTTATAATACCGGGGATGAGTATCATTTTATGGATCAGGTCACGTTTGAAGAACATTTGATCCAGAAAGAAAAAGTAGCAGATATTGTGGATTTCCTTCTTGATAATATGGAGATCTACGGAAAAGTCCATAACGAGAAAGTTCTAAAACTCGAATTGCCGAATTTTATTGTAACGAAGATCACGGAAACAGAGCCGGGTCTTAAAGGGGATTCGTCCAAGTCAAGTACGAAGCCTGCTAAGATCGAGACCGGCGCTACTATCCTTGTTCCTCTTTTTATCAATGTTGATGATAAGATCAAGATCGATACAAGAGACGGAACATACGTCGAAAGGGCAAAATAATGAACTTCAAAGAGTTGAAAGAAATGGTAGACTTGATGAACGAGAACGGTCTTGCAGAGCTTGAGGTCGAGCGTGATGGCATGAAGATCAAGCTGAAGAAGGCGGCGGATAATACGCTTTCAATGCAGCCTGTTTCGTATGCTGTTCCCTCTATTCCGGCTGTTTCAAGACCTGTGGCAGAAGCGTCAGCTGTTGCCGTGGCCGCGAAACCTGTCGAGGCATCTAAAGATCATTTAAAAGAAGTGAAGTCTCCGATGGTCGGGACGTTCTATCGCGCATCCTCACCGGAAGCTGCCCCTTTCATTGAGATCGGGCATATGGTGGAGGTCGGCCAGGTCGTTTGTATTATTGAAGCCATGAAGCTCATGAATGAGATCAAGAGCGAAGTGCGCGGTAAAGTGGTCGAGATCTGTGTTGATAACGGCGAGCCTGTTGAGTTCGGTCAGGTCCTCTTTCGTGTTGATCCAGCAAAATAACCTTTAAACGGTCTTTACTATTATGTTCTCTAAGATCCTGATCGCCAATCGAGGCGAGATAGCACTTCGTATTATCCGTGCGTGCAAAGAATTGGGTATTTCAACCGTCGCTGTTTATTCAGAAGCGGACAGGGAATCCCTTCATGTGCGTTTTGCTGATGAAGCTGTATGTATCGGAAAAGCTTCCAGTGCGGAAAGTTATTTGAATATCCCGGCGATCATTTCTGCGGCTGAGATCACGGATGTGGAAGCGATCCATCCGGGTTATGGTTTCTTGTCGGAGAATGCGCATTTCGCGGAAATATGCGAATCGTGCAAGATCCAGTTCATTGGTCCGACGCCCCAAACGATCCGCATGATGGGCGACAAGATCACGGCCAAGGATACTGCGCGTAAAGCGGGTGTTCCGCAGACGCCCGGTGGGAAAGGGATCGTTAAGACGAACGAAGAGGCTTTGGCTATTGCCAAGGAGATCAAATATCCTGTTATTATCAAGGCGACGGCGGGCGGCGGCGGCAAAGGGATGCGTATTTGCCATAATGATGTAACCCTGCTCAGTTCTTTGAAGCTCGCACAAGCTGAAGCCGAAGCGAATTTCAAGAATCCAGATGTTTATATTGAGAAATACATTCAGGATCCTCGTCATATCGAGTTTCAGATCCTCGCAGATTGTCACGGTAATATTATTCATTTAGGCGAGCGCGATTGTTCCGTGCAACGTCGTCATCAGAAGCTTGTTGAGGAATCTCCTTCGCCTGCGCTCAGTGAGAAGTTGCGTAAGAAGATGGGTGAGGCGGCTGTTAAGTGCGCCAAGGCTGCGAATTATCGCGGCGTGGGGACCGTGGAATTCTTGCTTGATAAGAGCGGGGAGTTTTTCTTCATGGAAATGAACACGCGTATCCAGGTCGAACATCCTGTGACCGAGCTTGTGACAGGGATGGATCTGATCAAAGAACAGATCCGTGTTGCCTGCGGTGAAAAGTTGAAGTTGAAGCAGGAGGATGTAAAATTATCCGGACATTCGATCGAGTGCCGTATTAATGCAGAAGATCCAAATAATAATTTTATCCCGTGCCCTGGAAAGATCGAACAATTGAATCTTCCCGGCGGTCCCGGCGTGAGAGTGGACACGCATATTTATTCAGGATATAAGATCAGCCCTTATTATGATTCCATGGTCGCCAAGCTGATCGTTCATGGACGTGACCGTGCCGAGGCGATCAAGATCATGCGCCGTGCGCTCGATGAGTTCTATATTTCTCCGATCAAGACAACGATCTCATTGCAAGTTCAGATCATGAATCATCCGGACTTTGTACGCGGGAATATTTCAACGCATTTCATTGAGAAGATGGCCAAAAAAGATCAGTAAGGAGGCCTCATGCGAGCGGATGCTAAGGTTAATCTGGGGATCGTTCAGGTCCATAAGCGTGTGATCGCTGATATTTGTGCCGTCGCGGCACTCGAGGTCGAGGGCATTACGCTTGCGCGCAATAAGACCCTTGAAGGGTTTCTTGGTTTCTGGGGAGTGCGTTTTAATTCGTCGGTCGAGGTTGTGCTCGATGCGAATGCCCAGGTGAGCGTGATCATCAAAGTGGTGGTGCGCTACGGAATGAACCTTTCTGATATTTCCCGCCGTGTTCAGGATGTGGTTATGACTGCTATCGAGAAAATGACCGATATTAATCTTAAAGATGTTGATGTTAGTATCCAAGGTATAGAAAGGGAATAATATATGCGTCTTTTTATCCGGATCGCGATCTTTTTTTATATCCTTGTTATTACGATCGTCGGGGTCTCTGGGCTTCTTCTTTTGGCGCATCTCATTGATCTTAGGATCTATCATGATTTCTTGTCGTTCGTCTATCTTGATCCTCATGCGGGTACCATCGCAGGGGTGGTCGTATCCATGACGTTGTTATTGTCGCTTGCCTTTGCGCGTATCATTTATGGTCGTCAGGAAAAAGAGCGTATCATTTCTTTCAATAATCCGCTCGGTCGTGTCACGATCTCGATGTCGGCACTTGAAGATCTGATCCGCCGTCTTGTTCTAAAGACACCGCAGATCAAAGAGATCCGTCCTAACATCACCTCCACCAAGAAAGGTCTTGATGTTGATATCCGTCTTGTGTTACGTTCAGATGCTAATATCCCTGACCTGACCGCGGATCTTCAGGAAGTGATCAGACGAAAGATCCAGGATGTCATTGGTGCGGAAGAGCGCGTGAACATCCGTGTTCATGTCATCAAGATCTCTGCCGATTCGCTCAAGTCTGATAAAAATGATATCGGAAATTTGGAAGATGAAGCGGTTTCTCATGTTCCGTTCCGTGGATACAGAGCGTAATACCTATGAAAAAGATCGGCATATTAACAGGTGGTGCGGATTGCCCAGGCCTTAACGCGGTCATTCGTGCGGTCGTCTATAAAGGCATGCAGGAAGGCTATGTCATTACCGGTATCAAGAACGGGTGGCAGGGGTTGATCGATAACGATACCCGTATCCTGGATACACGTGCCGTTTCCGGTATTTTGGACCGAGGCGGTACCATTCTCGGTACCAGCCGTCTTAATCCGCTGGACAACCCGGAACATGTTGAAAAGATCCGTGATAATTATAAGCGTAACGGTATGGACGCGCTCATTGCTGTCGGCGGTGAAGTGACGTTGTCGATCGCGCTTGAACTTTACAAGAAAGACAGCATCAAGGTCGTTGGTATTCCGAAATCGATCGATAACGCTCTTTCAGGTACAGATTATGCGTTCGGTTTTGATACGGCAGTCCAGATCGCGACCGAGCAGATCGACCGTTTGCATACAACGGCTGAAGCGAATCATCGCATCATGGTCATTGAGGTCATGGGGCAATATACTGGATGGATCGCGGTGGAGTCTGGTATGGCCGGCGGCGCTGACGTTATTCTTATTCCTGAATATAAAATTGAATTGAACAAAGTGTGTGATGCCATCAAGAATCGCCATCGTCGCGGAAAATCGTTCTCCATCGTGGTTGTTTCAGAAGGTGCTGAGATCGATACAATGAGTTATTATCCTGAAGGGATGGAAAAGCGCCGGTTTAGCAGTGTGGGTGAGCGTTTGGCTAAAGCGATCGAGGATATGACCGGGTATGAAACTCGTGTAAGCGTGTTGGGCTATATTCAGCGTGGTGGATCTCCGACGGCATTTGATCGTATCCTTGGCACACGTTTTGGTGTGAAGGCGGTTGAACTTGTTCAGGAAGGTAAATTCGGGAAAATGGTCAGCTATCAGAACAATCACATCAAGTTCTGTGATATTGAAGAAGCGGTCAAACAGCGCAAGAAGGTTGATGCTGAGCTGTTTGAGATAGCTAAAGTTTTTTGTGCGGGGTAATAAATGAAAGAACGTATCCGTTCGGTTGTTCTTGAGTCCATTGAGGTCAAGCAGGCGGCCCTCTTGGTGAATATGCCTTCCGTTGAACGCACGGCAGAGGCGCTCATCAAGGCATTCAAAAGTAACAATCGTGTTTTCTTGTGCGGTAACGGCGGTTCTGCGGCAGATAGTCAGCATATTGCCGCTGAGTTCATTGGCCGTTTTCAGAAAGAGCGCAAAGCTCTTCCTGCCATTGCGCTTACAACAGACTCGTCCATTCTTACCTGTCTTACCAATGATTATAGTTATGATATTGTGTTTTCCCGTCAGATCGAGGCGTTAGGCCGTGCGGGGGATGTCCTTATTGGTATTTCGACAAGCGGCAAGTCGCCGAACGTGATCAAGGCGTTCGAGCGGGCCAAAGAAATGGGGATACTGACCATTGCTTTTACAGGCAACGATGGTGGTGCTATGGCGACCATGGCGGATATAGCGGTTGTCATTCCTTCTAAGGTCACTGCCCGTATCCAGGAAGCCCACATTACTTTCTTCCACGCGATCTGTGAGGTCGTGGAGAATGCGTTCGTTAAATAAGATAAGGCTTTGGGTATGAAAAAGAGTGTTTCCAAGGTCATCTCTGCCGGTTCATTGAGAAAGAAATTGACAGTATATCGTCGTCAGAAAAAGACCATTGTTTTTACGAATGGGTGTTTTGATATTTTGCATTGGGGGCATGTCAGTTATCTGGAGTCTGCCAAAAAGAACGATACGCGGGTCTTGGTGATCGGGCTTAATAGCGATGCTTCTGTGCGTTCATTGGATAAGGGCAAAGAGCGACCGATCGTGCCTCAGCGGGAACGGGCATTGCTTTTGGCGGCGCTGGCATGTGTTGACCATGTTGTTATTTTCAATGGATCAACGCCATATAAGTTGATCAAGACCTTGGTGCCGGACGTTCTCATTAAAGGCGCGGACTGGAAGGGTAAGGAAGTGGCGGGGGCTGATGTGGTGAAAGCGAATGGTGGTAAGGTTGAATTCATCAAGTATATTGACGGTCTTTCAACGACTAACATTGTTGAAAAGATAAGACGGATATGTTAAAGATCAGCACAAAAGCGTTATGGCGCGTGCTTGATGCGAATTTCAACAGGGCGAAAGAAGCGCTCAGGGTATGTGAGGATGTAACACGGTTCGTGATGGACGCGCCCAAGCTTACTGCGGGTTATAAAAGGGTGCGTCATGGGTTGAATGAAGTGCTTGTTGTTCTTGGGAAAGAAGAACTGCTCAAAGCGCGTGATGTCGCCGGAGATATTGGCCGGAAAACGATCGGTTCAGAGTCCAAGAGAGCAGATATTAAGTCGATTTTCTACGCAAATAGTCAGCGTGCGAAAGAATCCTTGAGAGTTTTGGAAGAATGCACTAAACTGGTGAACATTAAAAGCGCTGAACGTTTAAAGCGTTTGCGTTATACGGTCTATGATCTTGAAAAAGAAGCGTTTAGCCGGCTGTAGGCTCTATCTTATTTTAGATGCGCAAGTCTTGAAGTATAAGGACCTTTTGGCTGTAACGAAAAAGGCTGTTCAGGCTGGTGTAGATATTGTTCAGCTTCGTGATAAGACGGGTAAGGCGCATGAAATACTGCGATATGCCCGGATGATCAGGAAGATCGCAGGAAAAGAAACTTTGTTCATTGTTAATGATCGCGTTGATATTGCCTTTTTGTGCGGCGCTGATGGCGTTCACCTGGGGCAGGATGATCTTTCAGCCGAAGATGCGCGAAAGATCCTCGGTAACGGCATGATCATCGGCCGTTCATGTCAAACGCTGCAGCATTTACGCCGTGCCGAAGGGGAAGGCGCGGATTATGTCGGTTTTGGTTCGGTCTTTGCGACGCAGACCAAACCTGGCAGAAAGCCCATGGATCTCGGGCTGTTGGAAAAAGCTGTTCGTATGGCGCGTGTCCCGCTGTTTGTTATTGGCGGTATCACACGAAAGAACATGGCCATCGTGACAGCACGGGGTGCCCGGCGGGTTGCCGTGTGCCGCGATATTCTTCTCGACGGAAATGCCGTCGGGGCTGTTGGCGAACTTAGAAGCGCCATAGAACAAAAAAGTTTTTGGCGCTGTAGTTCTCGACGGAAAACCTGATAGTCAAAGCGAGAGTAGTTCAGTGGCAGAATCCTAGCTTCCCAAGCTAGTCACGCGGGTTCGATTCCCGCCTCTCGCTCCATATATATACATGACGTCTTTGTTAAAGCCAGTTTTTCATATCTCTCTTGTCCTGCTTCTGGTGTTTTCTGCCGGATGCGCGACCGTTCCTCGACATCCAGATACATCTTCAACAGAAAAAAGACCGCTTGATAAACCTAAAGGGGTCTATCACAAGGTCAGTAAAGGTGAAACGCTTTGGCGTATCGCTAAGACCTATCAAGTCTCCGTCGACGATATAACACGTGCCAATAACATTCCGAATGTCGCCTCCATTGAACAGGATCAGCTCTTGCTTATTCCCGGCGTTGATGCTGTGCAGAAGATCGCTCTTCCGACGACAACAATGATCGATAGTGATACGGAATTCATATGGCCCGTCGAGGGGCGTGTTGTTTCGTATTTCGGGGACCGCAAAGGAGCAGCTCATAACAGCGGGATAGATATCAAAGTCAGCGATGACAATGTGATCAAGGCGGCGCGTAGTGGTCGTGTTGTGATGGCAGACCGCCTCTCAGGTTATGGGTATGCCCTGATCCTAGATCATTCCGATGGTATCTTCTCGGTGTATGGACATAACGAACGTTTGTTGGTCAAGCTCGGGGATTATGTTCAAAAAGGGGCGAAGATCGCGCAGGCTTTTGGTAAGAGCGGTCAGGTGTATGAACATTTTGAGATACGAAAAGGCGATCGGGCGGAAAATCCGCTCCATTATTTGCCATAAGAGAATATATGTATAGTTCCTTCTGCGGAAGAAAACAGATCCTGGATTTGGTAAAGAAGCGCGTTGCTGACCTTAAGGAAGGCTACCGGCAGAACCTGTGTCTTATCGGCAGTCAGCATATTGGGAAAAGCGCGATCCTGCAGAAGTTCTTGTCTGACATGGATGATCATGCCATCGTCGCTGTGTATCTTGATCTTGAAAGCCGTGACCTTGATTATATGGTTTCCAAGACCATTCGCAGCTTGATCTATCAATTCTTGAAACAAAAGGGGAGCGCCTTCACCGAGGATTTTACATTGATGGCTGAGACGGCGCGTCCGCTTATTCCGTTGACTGTGTCTGCGGCAGATGCCATATCATCTGCGATGAGTAAAGGACGTCTGGTTGAAGCGTTTGATGCCCTTCTTCGTCTACCCGACGTGTTTTCTTTGGAAACAGGGCTTGCCTGTGTCATGGTTTATGATGAATTCCATCAGATCGATGAGTTCGGGGTCCCTGATGCGTTCAAGAAGCTGGCAGACCGGATCACGACTCAGAAACAGTGTTTATATATTCTGACCAGTTCTTTTGAAGAGCGTGCTAAGAAGATCCTTGCTGAGAAATTAACACTTTTATTCGGCAATTTTGAGATGGTAGATGTAGAGCCTTTGGATCTTAAGGGTGCGCATGAGTTCATCAGTTGCCGTCTAGGCGAGATCAGGATGGGGCTTCAATTACGTAATTTCCTATCGGATTTTACAGGTGGACGTCCGCTGTATCTGGACCTTATGACTGCAGAGCTGATCAATTTGAGTGCGATCTATAAACAGCCGGAAGTGTATGCGCCGCTCGTGGTGCAATCGATCGAAAATCTTATTTTCAGTCGTTGGGGGGCCTTGAGCCGCCATTTTGAACTCATTGTCAGTCATTTGTGTACAGGAAAGACGAACCGATTGACGACGGGGCTCTTGTTGTCATTGGCCAATGGCCGTCACAAGAGCAATGAATTCCTGACAGATATTGGCTGTGGCAAAAGCCATTTGACACAGCGTTTGGCATTCCTGATCGATGAAGATATTGTTGAAAAGAATGGCACGTTCTTTTATATCAAAGATAAATTGTTCCGCTATTGGTTGAAGTATGTTCTTCAGCGCAGGCTGAAGGCGGTTGATATGGAGCCGACGCGCGAGCGTAAGGAATTGAAAGAAGAGGCGAACCGAGCGATCTCTGATTTTCAGGTTAGCGTCCGTCAGGATCTTCCGAGCCGGATCATTGAGGTTCTCGGTCATTTTGAGAATGACCAGCTTAGTTTGCGCGGGCGTAAATACAGGATCCCTTTATTGAAGGGGATGCGCTCGCTTAAGATGCGTCATCACGGCGGGAGTTCTTTTGATGTTATTTCAGCGGAGACCGAGGATGGCCCATGGCTTTTAGTATTGCGGAAAGACCCCTTGGCGGAGGCGGATATAAATGCTTTTACGGATGAAGCAAAGAAAATGGGTCTTAAACCAAAACGTTGTGTGATCGTTTCCTTAAGTGAGCTTGATGCTAGTACACGCCTTAAAGCGCTTGAAGAAGAAATGTGGATATGGAATGAGCAGGAGCTTAATACGTTGATGAATTTGTTTGATAAACCCTACGTGATGCCATGAGAATATTGGTCCTCTCTGATACTCATTCTGATGAGCTTCCCAAAGCGGTGTTAAGCGAGATCAAGAATGTGGATAGGATCTTTCATGTCGGGGATTTTACGGATATCGATATCCTGAACCGTTTGAAGAAGGAAAAAGAAGTTTTTGCAGTGTACGGGAATATGGATGGAATGGATCTCAGAGGCATTTTGCCGAAACATCTGGTGGTGAAATGCGGGGATGTTCGTATCGGTCTTTTCCATGGTGAGGGCGGTCCCGATCAATTGCTTGAGAAAGTATGTGATGTGTTCAAACAGGAAAAGTTGAATGCGATCGTATTCGGCCATTCGCATAAACCGATGAATGAGGTCATGGACGGTGTTCTCATGTTCAATCCTGGAAGTCCGACGGATATTGTCCGTTCTCCTTTTTTGTCATACGGCATCCTTGAGATCAATGGCTCGGCCATCAAGGGGCAGATCGTGAAGATAAAGTCATGATGGACATTTTGTGGGCGCCCTGGCGTGAGGCATATGTGACAAAGACATTGAAGAAGAAGTCTAAAGGATGTGTGTTCTGTCAGATCCTGAAGGCTAAGAAAGATGAAAAGACATATATTGTAGAGCGCTCAGCGCATGCATTTGCCGTGCTTAATATTTATCCTTTTAACGGCGGTCATATCCTTATTATCCCGAATCGTCATGTGGCAGACCTAACGGACCTTTCCGATGAGGAAAGGCTTGATCTGTTGGACTTGCTGGTCAGGATGAAAGCCCGTATGCAAAAAGCCTTTAAACCTCAGGCGTTCAATGTGGGGATGAATTTGGGGCATATTGCCGGCGCGGGTATTCCTGAACATTTGCATATTCATGTGGTCCCTCGCTGGTCAGGGGATGTGAATTTCATGCCAGCATTGTTCGGTACGAAGGTGATCCCTGTTTCGCTTAACAAAGTTTATGGACTCCTTAAGAATGCGCACAAGAGCTGATATTGAAAAGATCGAACAGGATCTTCTGGCGCCCTACGCGATGAAAAGCGTTGAGTCCTGGGGGCGTCAATATGAAGAGGCTGGGCATAATAGCCGCACTTCTTTTCAGCGTGACCGTGACCGGGTGGTCCACTGTGAGGCGTTCCGCAAACTTGAATATAAGACGCAGGTCTTTGTGATCTTTGAAGGTGATTATTATCGCACTCGTCTGACACATACGATCGAAGTGGCGCAGTTGGCGCGCACACTAGGGCGGAATTTATGCCTTAATGAGGATCTCATCGAAGCGGTGGCGCTCGCACATGACCTGGGGCATTCGCCTTTTGGCCATGCAGGAGAAACAGTGCTCGATGAGAGGTTGAAGGCTGTTGGTATTGTTGATGGCTTTAATCACAATCAGCGCAGTTTTGAGATCGTGACAGAATTTGAGAAACGGTATCCGAATTTCAACGGGCTTAATCTTACAGTTGAGGTCCTCGTCGGTATTCTGAAGCACGACACGCTGTATGACAAAGTGGGGCGGGCGACTATTTTAGGGGATGCCAAGTTCACACAAAAGGTGATGACCCGTCCGTGTTCGCTTGAAGCTAAAGTGGTGGACAAGGCGGATTGGCTCGCGTATTTGAATCATGATATTGATGACGGGCTTACCTCCGGATGCATCGCGATCGAGGATCTCAATGAGAATGATCTCTGGCGCCGTGCGGTTGAACGCATCGGACGCACGCCTTCGGCGACAGATCCAATGTTCAAGTATCAGGTCGTCAAAGAGCTTATTGATATGCAGGTTAAGGATCTTCTAAGCTCGACGAGTGAACGCCTGGAGCGTTTCAAGATCGCCTCGGCCGAGGACCTGGCCCGGGCGCCTAAGAACATCGTTGATTTCTCTGATCAGATGGTGGCAGATCGCAAGCATTTGCAGGATATCCTCAATGAAAAGTTCTATCACCATTGGCGGGTGGAGCGGATGACGTCGAAGGCCAAACGGATACTCGAGGGGCTCTTTGATGTTTATCTGGAAAATCCGAAACAATTACCGTATGATATTTATGATCGTAGCCGTAAATACACCGTTCAGGAGCTGCACGTCCTGATCTGCGGGTATCTTGCGGCCATGACAGATAGGGCGGCGCTCGATGAGTATAAACGAATGTTTGAAGCTTACAAAAAAGTATAAGCAGATCCTTTCGGCGGTGCATATTGTCTACCGCCTGGTCAACTCGACTACGAACCTGAAAGAGCTCTCGCTGCGCCTGACACGTTTGCTGTGTCAGTTCGTTCATGCCAGTTCCGCGACGATCTACCTTTTGGGTCCCGACCGCAAGAAGCTCGCCATGATCGCGGTTTTTAATAACGAGATCAATTATATTGTCACCAAGAAAAAAGATATCGAGGATATCCATTCTAATGAGATCGCGGTCACGCAAGGCTCGTCGATATTCGAGCCAAAGATCATGGGGATGCCTCTGGTGACGGATGAGTGTATCGGTGCGATCATCATTAAGCGTAAAGCCTCCGAGTTGCCGTTTGATGAATACGACCGTGAAATGTTCTCGATCTTCGCCGAGCAGTCGGTCACGGCTATCCGCAACTTGCAGGTTTCCGAAGAACAACAAAAGATCATCCTCGAGACCATGAAGCTTATCCGTAAAATGCTCGAGAAACAGGGCCATCATTATCAGGGGCATAGTCCGGTGTATTTCAAGATCGTTAAAGCCATCGCCGAGCATTTTCATATGGATCAGGACAGTATCAACAATCTTTATTATGCGAGTATTTTGCATAATGCGGGTGCGATCGATGTGCCGTATCAGGTGCTTGCCAAGCGCAGCCAGTTGACCGCCGACGAGTTCAAGCATATCCGCAGTCTTCCTAAAAAGAGTGCCGAGCTTATTAAGCCGATCGAGTTCTTGCGGCCTATTTTGCCTATTGTCCTTTATTTGCACGAACAGTATGATGGCAGCGGTTATCCTTCGGGCTTGAAGCGTGAGCAGATCCCCTTAGGTGCCCGTATCATGGCGGTGGTGGATGCTTTTGAGTCGATGGTCCAAGGGCGGCCTTATCGCAAGCGGCTCTCTCTTGAGGCGGCGCTACGTGAAGTCCGTCGAGGAAGCGGTTCCCAGTTCGATCCTAAAGTCGTGGATATTTTTCTCAAGCTTTCCCTGAACAAGAACTTCAGAAATTACTTGAAGTCTGTCCGTGGATAAAATTATAATGATAATATGAATGTAAGATATCGGGAAGATCAGATCGAACTCTTTTCAAGTGCGCACAGTCTTGCTGTGGACGCGAAGCGTCCGCGTGTATTGGCGGCACAGCTTGTCCTTTCGAGCGAGAATCTTGTTATCTTGACAATTTGTTCTATTCTGGTTATTATCTTTGCCTTCTCGCTAGGTGTAGAGCGCGGGAAGAAGGTGGCGCTTAATACCACCTCTGTTCTTTCAACGGCAGCGGCAGATGAGCGTACGGTGGATCTTCCTGCAAAGAAAGAGACCCCGGCCTCTGAGGTCAGTAAGTCACCGGCGACTGCGGATATGGCCAGGACCGGCATGTTCGACTTTCTTCCAAAGTTCACTAAGGCAGAAGATAAGACGAACGTTGTTTCTGTTGCAAAGAAACAAATAACGTCCGAAGTTGTCAAATCGGTCAAAGGTGATTCCAAGGCGATAGCCAAGGCGATCTCCTCCGATGTGGCGAAAGTCGCGGCCAGTGGTTTTACAGTACAGGTCGCGTCCTATAAGAGCGACAGGTTCGCACAAAAAGAAGCTGATGCCCTTAAGAAAAAAGGGTATAGCGATGTTTATGTGATGAACAAAGGCAAGTTCGTTATTTTGTGCGTCGGGAAATTCACTTCCAAGGATGGCGCAGACAAGTTGACGAAAAAGTTAAGAAATAATTATCAGGATTCTGTGGTAAGGAGATTGTAAATGTCATTGCATTCATCACTCAAGGTCGATCAAGCCGGTGCCGCAGTTCGCACCGTTTTCACACGTGTCGAGCGTATCAAGGAAATGATCAAGAAGGGCGAATGGGCGGATGATCGTAGTGTGACGAATCTTCCCAAGACCAAGGTTGTTCGTGTTAAGGCGGGTAAGAAGAAGGCTAAAGAAGAGGCTCCTGCTGCTGGCGCACCTGCTAAGGCTGGTGCTAAAGCTGCTCCGGCCGCTAAAGCCGCTGCTCCCAAGAAGTAATGGCCGCTAGGGGCTGTTGTATCCCCATGAAGATTATTAGTCTCATTTTATTATGTGTTGTCTCTTTCATTGAGCCTGCCTTTGCGCAGGCTCAATTTCCTTATACGGGCCGCGTCACTGCGGACCGTGTCTTTGTCCGTGCCGGACAACATGTCAATTACGAAACTGTTGCGATCGTTAATAAAGGCGATGAACTTGTTGTGCTCGTAAAAGTCTACGCCTGGCTTAAGGTCAAACTTCCGGCGACAGCCGCGGTCTTTATTAAGACAGAGCATGTGGTCTTTGAGAGTGCGGATATCGGGCAGATCAAAGTAGATAAACTTAATGTCCGCGCGGCGCCGAACACAGAGGCGTCGATCGTTGGAAAACTTGATCAGGGGGCACGTTTTTATATCCGTGAGAACAAGGGCGAATGGCTTTCGATCAAGCCGACTGATGGGATGATCGGTTGGGTCAAGGAAGAGCTCCTCGAGCGCGCAAAGAAGGAAGTGCCGGCGCGGCTGTACGCGGAACCTTTAAAGACGTCAGTTAAGCCTTTGCCGGCGATGACGCCGGGGTTTATGAAAGACACTTCTGACGGCCGTGTTGAGATCACGGGGACGCTTCTTAAACAAAGTGATCAGTTCACGCTCAAAGGTTCAGGGGAGATCGATGTTGTTGTGATCCAGGGGCCTGTTGCTATGCTTAATGGTTTTGTGAATAAGCGCGTGAAGGTCACGGGTAAGAGCGCGTCAACCCCTTCGTTGGATAATATGAAACATATTGATCTGTTGAAGATCAATCTTTCCCTCTAATCGTTATACTGCGGTTTTATGGCTGACCTCCAATCAATAGCAACAACAGCGTCCCTTATCCTGCTCGTCGCAGTTCCGGCTATCGTGTTGCATGAATGTGCACATGGCTGGGCCGCCAATAAACTAGGCGACCCGACGGCAAAGCTTATGGGGCGTCTCACGCTTAATCCGATCAAACATATTGACCCTATCGGTACTATTCTGGTGCCGGCCCTTCTTTATCTTGTTCATGCGCTGGGTTGGACACATTCGCTTATTCTTTTTGGTTGGGCCAAGCCAGTTCCGGTGAACTTTTCCCGTCTCGGTAATCCTAAACGTGATATGGGGCTGGTCGGGATCGCGGGGCCGCTTACGAATATATTGATCGCGCTTTTCCTGGCACAGCTCATCAAGTTCGGCATTATGCCTTCTTTAGCGCCCATGCTTTTCTGGGGGGTCATGCTGAATTTAAGCCTCGCCATTTTTAATCTGCTGCCTATTCCGCCGCTCGACGGATCACGGGTGATGGCGGCCTTCTTGCCGGCAAAGCTGGAGAAGATGTATTCTTATCTTGAACCTTTTGGTTTTATTATTGTGCTCGTTGGATTACAATTGGGGTGGTTGAATATCCTTAATCCGATCATTTTACAGGCCATACACTGGGTGGGATTATCATGATGCAGCAAATTCCGGTCCGTCTCAAAACATCTTCTTATTCGATCGTGGTCGGTAGCGGGGTAGCATTGTCATTGGCGTTTCAGATCAAAAAGCTGGGCGTTGGCACAGATGCGGTCATTATCACAAATCCGGTCGTGAAAAAGTGTTGTGGGGGCGCGGTTACTAAGGCGCTTTTAAAAGGCGGTTTTACGGTCAAGGTGTTCGAGGTTGAGGACTCTGAAAAGAGCAAGTCGGTGAAGATTGCTTTTGATCTTGTTGAGAAAATAGCACGTTACGGGGCGGACAAAAAGATCGTGGTCATTGCCCTCGGCGGTGGCGTGGTAGGGGACCTTGCGGGTTTTGTTGCTTCTGTTTATAAGAGGGGCGTTCCTTTTATTCAAGTGCCCACAACGCTTTTGGCACAGGTTGATTCATCCATCGGCGGTAAGGTGGCGGTCGATCTGCCGGCAGGAAAGAATCTGGTCGGTGCCTTCTATCAGCCGCGGCTGGTCGTTGCAGACACAGCATTCTTGTCGACCTTATCCTCGCGTCAGATCCGCAATGGTTTGGCAGAGGCTGTTAAATATGGCGTGATCAAGGATCCAAAGCTGTTTACGTTCATTGAACGTCACTTTGATAAACTGTTGGCGCGTGATGCAGCGGCGTTGGCTTTTGTGGTCGCTCGTTGTGCGACGATCAAGGCCAAAATTGTTTCTATTGATGAGAAAGAAACAAAGGGCATCCGCACTATATTGAATTTTGGGCATACCATAGGTCATGCTGTTGAAACTGCGGCTGGCTATGATCGTTATCAGCACGGTGAAGCGGTAGCGCTCGGGATGCGGGCGGCATGTGCGATCTCGGTGCGTCTGAAGTTGATGAAACCGCTGGATGCGGTACGTGTTGAGACGCTTTTATCGGCGATCGGTTTGCCGGAATGTATCGAGGGAGTAGGGATTGCCAAGATCCTCAAGGTCATGCAATTTGACAAGAAATTCGTCGGTAAAAAGAACCGCTTTGTCCTCGCTCGAGGGATAGGCGCTGTTGTTGTCCGTGAGGGCGTTCCCGCGCTTTTTATTTCCAAGGTCATCAAAGATCTTCTCGCCTGACATATTCCAAGGGGCGTCATCTTACCCGCCGGATCCAAGAGATCGTTCTTGCTTTTATGAGCAAACTTCTTCTAAATCTCTTTTTTGTTATTGTTTCTTCGGTGTTACGGGTAAGATCTGTTTGATACCGTTATCAATGATAGTTACTTCTTTGAGTGTTATCTGCGAAATGGTTTTACCTTCAATGGACTGGCCCTCTTCGTAGATATCCCCGTTAATGAGGACGACTTTTTTGCCGTCGCCCATATCCATGACGCCTTCGATGCGTAAGGTGTCTTGTGTGTTTGGTGCGGCTGGTGTCGCGACGGGTGTCGCGACGGGAATAGCGGCTGGTTCAGGTGTACTTGTGGTAGATATGGTTGTTAATGGTGCTGTTTTCTTTGTTATGGGAACAATGCGCGGCAACACAAAAAAGATGATCACAGCGATCACGATGATCGAGATGATGATGCTCATTAGAAGCCGAGGTAAGGCTACGCGTTCAGGCGCTGTAGAGTTTGTGCTGGGAGAAGTGGCCACGGACTTAACAGGTGAAGAAAAAGGCGGTTGAGGCTCTGTTTTTTCCTGAACTTTCTTGAGGGCGTCGTGGATAATGCTCATATTAATTGTTCAATGCCTCTTTGGCTGCGCTTTTAACAATATCTTCGCTGATCGTAAATGTTTCATTCACAAATCCCGCCAAGAGCGCATGTTCGCATAGGATATTAATGACGCGCGGCGTGCCTTTTGAGAAATGAAAAACTGCATCCGCAGCTTCGGTGGTGAACTGAAGCTTGGAGGATGCTCCTGCTACTTTCAGACGGTGCGCGATATAATGCCGGACATCTTCCTTCGTGAGCGGCTGGATGTGATAACGCACGGCGATACGGGAGTCAAGCTGGCGTAAAGATGGTTTCTTTAGATTTTGAAGAAGTTCGGGTTGACCGACCAGAATGATCTGAAGCAGTTTGAATTTTTCGGTCTCAAGGTTTGATAAAAGGCGTATCTGTTCAAGCTGTTTGACGAGGAGATTCTGCGCTTCATCAATGATGACAGCAACATTATTGCCTTTGGATGTTTCAGCAATGAGAAAATCGTTAAGCGTGTTGATCAGGTCCAGTTTATTGTTGCGCTTGGCAATAACGCCCAGGTCTTTGGTGATGAGTTGCAAAAGCTGGATCTGGGAAAAGTTTGGATTTAGAATGAATGCGGTCTTAATGCTCGGGTCGATCTGATTCAAGAGGATGCGACAAAGGGTTGTTTTTCCTGTGCCGACGTCGCCTGTCATGCAGAGGATGCCTTTACGGTGTTTGATGCCGTAGAGAAGATGTGCGTAGGCCTCTTTGTGGTGATCGCTCTCAAAATAAAAAGCAGGGTCAGAGGTGATGTTGAACGCATTCTCGTTAAGGCCGTAGAAGCTTTTATACATGGAATGATTATAACATAGAGTTTTCTTTATGTTGAAGGAATGGAGAGGCTTTTTTAATAATTGGATATTGGTCAAGATCGCCAAGTCGCTTTGCCTGCCGTAACGTGCCACCTCGCCGTCCTCGCTCGCTTCTTGGGGGTTTCATTTGATCGATGGTTTTTAGTGATGCTAACGGGGATCGTTCTTTATAGCGCGTAACGTTTCTTTGCTGTGCCGCTCGTTGCGGGCGGCAAGGACTCCGTCACTTGGCGCGGCAAAGCCGGCCAGTTTAAGCCGCCGTCGAAAATCCCGCCGCCGACCAGGGGACATGATGCCCCGCAATAAAAATAAAAAGCGGGGCTTCGTGTCCCCGTGCACATTGCCAAGCAAACAAAGCCCTGCACGCGAAAGCACCCCAGGGAACCCCCCCCAGGGAAACCCCCATAAGCAAACCGCAAATATCCTTAAAAAATAGTTGGTCCGGGTGGTGTGGATGTTATAATAACCCCATGGATACAAATCAGACTGGCGTCGAGAATAGGAAGTTCATGCGGGTGGCGTTCAAACGTCCTGTAAAATACCGTTTGAATGATGAGGATGTTTTCTCCGGTGAACTGGCGCAGGATCTGAGCACGGGGGGTATTCGGCTCCGTTGCAATACATTTATTCCTGTGAATGCGCCTGTGAAAGTCAGGATCCAGTTCGCGCCTTCTTCGGAAGTGGTTGATATCGAAGGCCGTGTGGCCTGGGTAAAGTCGCTGCTTTATGGTGAGACGTTTCAGGTCGGATTCAAGTTCAATGACGGTGTTCTGTCCCGGTCCCGCATTGCGCAGTATATTCTTTCAGCGTCCTAAGGAGATGTGGTGAGCCCAAAAGCTTCTGTGGAAAAACGCCGGCATCCGCGCGTTGACAACAGTATTCCTGTCAAGATATCTGCTTGCGACGCTGACTTTGTAACAGAGACGAAGAATATCAGTTGTTCCGGCGCGTATTGCCGGGTGAGCAAATATATTGAACCCATGACAAAGTTGGCGGTCACTTTTCTTTTGCCGTGCCGTAAGGCAGGCAAGGTTGTGACGCGGAAGATCTCTTGTCACGGGGTGGTCGTTAGAACGGTCAATGCACTGCAGGAAGAGGGATTCTTTACGGCGATATTTTTTAGTGATATTAATGCACAAGATAGCCGTCTTTTGAATGAATACGTCAATGATTCAATGAGCAAGAAAGAAAAGGCCGGCGTCTAGGCCGCAATGAGGGTGGGTATATGGAGAGTTCGATCAATCTTTCAGTAACGCCTTTTCAGGCATTATTGGCAATAGCTTTTCAGGCGTGGCTTATTATTTTTCCTATTGTGCTTCTTTGGAAAATGGACAGATTGACCCGCCTTGTGGAAGAGGCAACAGCTCCTGTGGATACTACGGATAAGGAAGATAATGTCAAAACGATTTAGCTCTAATAAGAAAATGATCATTCTTTATGAAGATGATCAGTATATTGCGTTTTATAAACCAGCCGGGTTGTTGGCTGTACCGACCGACCGTCAGGATGGGAAAGACCTGTCTTTAGATACGATCGTCAATGAAGAATTCAAGCGCCGTCCGGAATTGCAGAGCAAAGAAGTCCCGCGTCTTCATCCGTGCCACAGGCTTGATCGCGAGACGTCGGGCGTGATCTTCTTTGCCAAGGGTAAGCAGGCTCAGCAAGCCATGATGGATCTTTTTCATAAGAAATTGGTGCAGAAGAAATACACCGCGTTCTTGTATGGCCGGCTTGACCGTCCGTCGGGCGTGATCCGTATCCCGGTCAAGGATTCTTTCACGAGTAAATATGCTCCAGATGCGGAGCCTAAAGAAGCGATCACAAAATACCGCGTTGTTGAACAGCGCAAGCGTTTTGCGATCGTGGAGGCCATACCGGTCACGGGGCGGACGAATCAATTGCGTATTCATTTTAAGGAGATCGGGCATCCGATCGTCGGTGAGAATAAATATGTGTTCCGCAAGGACATGGAACTGAAATTTAAACGCACCGCGCTGCATGCGGCTTTTATTTCGTTCAAGCACCCTGTCACAGGCGAGGAGATCGAGGTCGATGCTCCGCTATCAACAGATATGAAAAACTTCCTTCTAAGGAACCGTCAATGAGCTCTCCTACTGTTAAAGAATTGTGCACCCTGTGTCATTCGATCGCCAAGTCCAAAGGTTTTTGGGATGAAAAGCGTAATACGGGCGAGGCGCTCATGCTCGTCGTGACGGAACTCGCTGAGGCTATGGAAGCCCACCGCAAGCAGGATGAGGAGAACTTCAAAGAAGAGCTCGCCGACGTTTTCATCCGCCTCTTTGATATGTGCGGCGGCATGGATATCGACGTCGAGACCGAGATCCTTAAGAAGTGCGAGAAAAATAAACTCCGTCCGTATAAGCACGGAAAGATCTGCTGACCTTCTTTTTATTGGTTCCCTTTAATGAAAATCATTAGGGGGCAAGTTGTGTTCTCTTCCCATGGAAAAATTCAAGCTTCGATCTTCTTTTAAACTTATTGCCGATCAGAAGGCTGCGGTGGAGGAGCTTGCGCGGGGTATTGAGCGGGGAGATAAGGCGCAGGTGCTCCTTGGTGTTACCGGGAGCGGCAAAACGTTCTCACTGGCCAATGTGATCGAACGTGTCAATCGTCCTACCTTGATCATTTCACATAATAAGACGCTGGCGGCGCAGTTGTATGGGGAATTCAAGGAATTCTTTCCGTCAAATGCGGTGGAATATTTTGTTAGCTATTATGATTATTATCAGCCTGAGGCGTATATTCCCCAGACGGATATGTATATTGAAAAGGATGCTTCGATCAATGACCGGCTTGATCGCCTGAGGCTGGCCGCGACGACATCTTTGATGTCGCGCCGGGATACGATCATTGTGGCGAGTGTGTCGTGTATTTATAACCTTGGCGCGCCTGAGGAATATCAGAATAGCCTTGTGTTCTTTAAACGCGGTGATGCGGCGGGGCGGGATAAGGTGCTCCGGAGTCTTCTTGATATCCAGTATGAGCGAAGTGATCATGATTTTGTGCGCGGTAAGATTCGCGTGCGGGGGGATGTGATCGAGATCTTTCCTGCCTATCGTCAGGATGCGCTGCGTGTTGAATTCTTTGGTGATGACATTGAGCGCATTGCCCTCATTGATCCGTTGACTGGCAATGTCCTTCAGGAGTTGGAGCAAAGTGCGGTCTATCCTGCCAAACATTTTATTGTCTCAGAGCTTAAGATGGAGGGGGCGCTCGCCGAAATATCTTATGAGATGGAGGCGCGCGTTAAGGATTTGGAAGGGCAGGGAAAACTTGTTGAGGCCCAGCGTCTTCGCACACGCACCAAATTTGACATGGAGATGATGCGTGAGGCTGGCTATTGCAACGGGATCGAGAATTATTCGCGCGTACTTTCTGGTCGTCCGGCGGGGGCAAGGCCTTATTGTTTGATCGATTATTTTCCGAAAGACCTTCTGGTCATCATTGATGAGTCGCATGTGACCGTGCCGCAGATACGCGGGATGTATGAAGGCGACCGTGCCCGTAAGGAAATGCTGGTGGCACACGGTTTTCGTCTTCCGTCGTGTCTGGATAATCGTCCGCTCAGGTTCCCTGAATTCCAGTCGATCGTCAAAGAAGTTATTTATGTCTCTGCAACGCCCGCACCTTTTGAGCGTGAGGCGGGCAAGGGCCATCTTGTAGAGCAGGTTATTCGCCCGACGGGCATACCAGACCCCCAGATCGAGGTCAGGCCGACAGCCGGACAAGTTGAGGATCTCTTAAAAGAAGTTAATATGAGGACGGCCAAGGGTGAGCGCGTGCTCGTGACGACGCTGACCAAGCGCATGTCCGAGGACCTTTCGGAATATCTGGAGGATCATGGGGTTAAGGTGAAATACCTTCATTCTGATATTGAGACCATTGAGCGCACAAAGATCCTTCAGGACTTGCGTTTGAAAAAACATGATTGTATCGTGGGGGTGAATTTGCTCCGTGAAGGGC
This sequence comes from Candidatus Omnitrophus sp., assembly GCA_020719005.1. Lineage (GTDB taxonomy): Bacteria > Omnitrophota > Gorgyraeia > Zapsychrales > Fredricksoniimonadaceae > DYQZ01. Next base: position 5,754 of record DYQZ01000002.1, on the reverse strand, counting down.
TTGACCTGCCGGAAGTGTCGCTCGTGGTTATTTTTGATGCAGACAAACAGGGGTTTTTGCGTTCGCAGACATCCCTTATCCAAACGGCGGGGCGTGCGGCGCGTCATGTGGACGGTCGCGTCATCATGTATGCGGATACAGTGAGTGAGGCCATGCGCCTGACCATGAGCGAATGTGATCGTCGGCGGAAGATACAGATCAAGTTCAATGAAGAGCATCATATTACGCCAACAACGATCGAGCGGGCCATTAATATCGGGATCGAAGCTTGGGCAGATGCCGAACAAATAGTCCGTGAGGTTGCGGGGCAGGATAAAGAAGAATATGAATTCGGGCAAAAAGTGGCAGAGCTCGAGCGGCAGATGGAACTTGCCGCGAGGAATCTTGAATTTGAAAAAGCTGCGGCTATCCGCGACAGGATCGTGGAGTTGAAAAAATATGCGTAGGATCGGGATGTTGTTGATGTGCCTTGTTTTGTCTGGTTGCGCAGTGCTTGAGGCGACAGGTGAGGCTGTGGGGGTTGTCGGAAAAGTCGGCTGGACTGCGACCAAAGCCGTTGGCAGCGTCGTTTATACCGGGACGTCCATGGCCGGGCAGACGGCTAATCAGACCAATAAGACGCTAACAAGAACGTCTTCGGCTGAGCAGGAAAAACAGGTAAAGGCTCTGCTTTCAGGCGAACGTGTTGTGATCCCCATGCAAAAAGAAGGCACCAGCTATTTTGTAAGGGTCAAGCTTGAGGATAATGTCTGGGCGCGATTCCTCGTTGATACAGGCGCGAGCGTGGTGCAGATCTCAAAGGCCATGGCAAAAAAGCTTAAGGTCAAGATTGTTCGCGGCATGACCGTTCCTGTTCAGTTGGCAGGAGGTGCCATGGTCGCCGGGCGGCCGGTAATCCTAAAGAGGGTTGAGCTCGGCGGGGCTGTGGTCGAGAATGTGCGCGCGATTGTGCTTGAGTCGGATAATTTAAGTTTGCGGGATGGGCTTTTGGGCATGTCTTTTTTGGAGAATTTTATTTTCTCGATCGATGCCAAGAAGAGTGAGCTTATCCTTCAAAAGCGCTGATAAATTCTTTAAATTCTCTTAAAGCTAAAAAATTTTAACGTTGTCCCAGTTTTTTTGCTATTCTTGTTGCTGGATATTTCTATGGACCATAAAGTTGAATTCCCAAAATTATTGAATGAAGCCGTTGTTGAAGCTTTCGGAAGTGTTTTTGCCTTGCCTGCATTGGCGGACAAAGATCCGGAACTCTACGGCATGGAAGGCATTTTCAGCACGATCTACCTCAAGGGGGACGTTGTTGGGAAGGTGTCTTTCTTTATGCGCGGGTCCTGGGCCGCGATCGTTGTGGGGTCGATGCTCGGTATTGATGATCTTGATGAAGAAGCATTTGAGACGCTTGATGGTGTCGGCGAGATCCTGAACATGATCACCGGGTGTTTTAAGAAACGCCTTGAACCTCACAAGATGAGCGTTGAGATCAGCATTCCTTCAACACGTATGACGGGCAGCATTCCTCCTTCACGTTGGGAAGATACCGTTGAGCTGGGTTTTCAGTCAAAGCAAGTTTTCTTCAAAGTGATCCTCTCTTACCGCATTGCGACCAAGGAAGATAAAGCGTCGCAAGAACCCCCGCCTAAACCAAAATTGACCGCTGCGGATCTGTTGAAGATGGCCATGGCCAAGAAAAAGCCTGCCGCGTAATACAAATATAAGATAAAGGAAAAAAGATGCGGGTTAAAGCCGTAGGTCTATTATCCGGCGGGCTGGATAGTGCTGTTGCGTGTCAGCTTATGCTTGATCAGGGCATTGAGGTTCATGTTGTGCATGTGTCCATGCCCTGGGGATGCGGCAAGCCTTCGCGTGTGACAGCGCTCGCTGAACGTTTTGGTATTCCTCTTAAAGTGATCCCGCTCGCGGATGATTATCTTTCCATCCTTAAAAAGCCTCAGTATGGTTTTGGTTCAGCGCATAATCCGTGTGTGGATTGCCATATTTATATGGTCAAGAAAGCCGCTGAATATATGAAAGAGATCGGGGCTGACTTTATTTTCACAGGTGAGGTATTGGGGCAGCGGCCGATGTCTCAGCGCCGGGTATGTCTTGACTGGGTTGAGAATGACGCAGGGGTCCCGGGAAAGTTGCTGCGCCCTTTGAGCGCTCGGTTATTACCGCCCACGGTCCCTGAAGAAGAGGGCTTGGTCGACCGTTCAAAATTATTGGCGATCGTCGGGAGGTCTCGAAAAGAACAGCATACGATCGCTGTTGCTGCCGGTCTTAAGGAATTCAGTCAGCCTGGCGGCGGATGTTTGCTCACGGAAAAACATTTCGGTGCGCGTATCAAGGATGTGTTGGCGCATGGATGTGATCATATTGCGTTGACTGCGGTGTTGGGTTTAGGACGATATTTCCGGGTGGATGAAGATACGTTTGTGTTGTTGGGGCGCAATGATCGTGAGAATGACAAGCTGCTCGAGTATGCCATGTCGGATGACATGATCCTGCGTTCATTCACATTTTTCGGACCTGCGGCATTGGTGCGAAGCCGGGTTTTGAAAGAAGAACATCTTGCGCTTGCGGCAGGGATCATTCAGTTCTACTCAAAATGGCGGGGAGAAGAGCCGATCGTGGTGAATTATTGGAAAAGCGCTACGCCGGATGAGATGAGCGAGATCACGTCCCTGGTGCTCGATGAAGATGCTGTAGGAAGAATGTCAAAGGGTTAGTATCAGAATATAGGGATCAAAACGGATCTGTCAGGCTTTTCCGCGGACGTTCGCCCGCCCGGCGTGCGGGGCTCACTCGCAGGAAGCCTCACTCGTCCCGACTTTGTCGGGACACCGTGCCCGTTCGGCTTCCTGATGCCGTTGAAAAGCCTGACAGATCCGTTTATTAAAGAATGTTGATAGGTTTAATATGGACATTTCGTTACTACAGTCTTTTTATTCTGGTTTTCACATTGATGATCCTGTTGGGAACAATGCGTTCTCTTTTTCGCGTCGGCGGAATCAGGGTATTTTTGTTCCGACCTTAGTCTGTGGTAGTATGGCTCAGGTGTGCCCGGGTGAGGATGTCGTATTCAGTGAGATCGTTGATGGTGTTGAGATCAATGCAAAGGGGCTTGAGCGGTTCGTTCATCTGGACATCCCCGGGAAAGATGTTTTTGTTTTTGATAATCACAACCATGCGTTCTGTTTCTGGTATGAGGCGATCTCTTCAGGCGTGATGTTGAAGGGGTTGCCTTTAGTTCATGTGGATCAGCATAAGGATATGCGCGCTCCCGAGTCGTTATTCCCGTCTGAGAATACTGATCTTGGTCAGGCTTTTTATTATACGAATGAGGTCTTGAATGTCGGCAACTTCATTCCGCCGGCATTGTCTTTGGGTTGGTTCAGTGAGGTTATTCAAGTCGGGACGCGTGAAGCGTTCGATCAGGCTTTGCCTGAGAAGTTCGTGCTTGATATCGACATGGATATATTCGCTCCCGTGATGGAGTATATTCCGCTTGAACAGAAGCTCACGCGTTTGCGTGAATGGGTCAGCCGCGCTTCTTTTATCACGGTATCGACCAGCCCGTCTTTTATGGACCAGGCGCGAGCCGTTGAGCTGTTGCATCAGGTTTTCAGCGTTGAAACAAAACATGATGTGTGATATTCTGCGCCTATGATCCTTGCTATTGATATCGGTAATTCGACTATTGGTTTTGGTTTCCTTCGGGGAGGCCGGGTGAGCCATGTCTCAAAGATCGAGCATATGCCGGGCAGTGAACTGGTGATGGCCAAGCTTGATAATTTTCTTGCATCAGCCAATGAGCGCTATGCGATCAAGAAGGTCATTATTTGCAGTGTAGTGCCTGACACGCAGAAAATGCTTTCAAAAAAGATCCTCAAGGTGACGGGGCATAAGCCTCTGATCATTGGGCGGGACATAAAACTTCCGATCAAGAACCGTTATAAAAGCCCGCGTCAGGTGGGTAAAGACCGTCTCTTGTGCGCTTTTGCGGTGCGCGAACTTTATGGCGCGCCGGCGGTGGTCATTGATCTTGGTACAGCGATCACATTTGACGGGCTTTCTCCTAAAGGTGATTATCTTGGGGGGGCGATCATCCCCGGGCTGCGTTTATCGGCCGAGGCTTTATTTGAGAAGACCGCGCTGCTGCCACGCGTTCATATCGCGGAACCCAGAAAAGTGATCGGGTGTTCCACCGAAGAAAGTATTCAGAGTGGCCTGTTCCATGGTTTTGGCGCCTTATGCGATGGCATGGTCTTACGCTTAGGCGAGGAAATGAAATGCCGCCCAAAAGTGGTGATGACCGGCGGTTATGCCGATGTGATGAAACGTTTCATGAAACATCATGTTGAAGCGGTTGATGATGAACTTATTTTCAAAGGTATGGGGTTGTTGGCGTAGGGCATGGTTGTATTTTAAGATGGGTTTTTATTTCGGCCTGCGGGCTGTTTTTTATGGACATGAGTTGGCACTCTGTTCTTTTGAGTGCTAGACATGGCAGGAATAAAAAAGTTTTCTTGACAAATCGACCTAAATTTCATAAATTAGCACTCTTGAAAATCAGTTGCTAACCGCAACATTCTAAAATCAACGTTTTAACACGATCAAAAAAGGAGGCAGTAAATGAAGTTACAACCATTAGCAGACAGGGTCGTTCTCGAACCTTTGGATGCCGAACAGAAGACGGCTGGCGGGATCTACATTCCGGATACAGCTAAAGAAAAGCCTCAGCAGGGGAAGGTGCTGGCTGTGGGTAAGGGTAAGACATTGGATAATGGCCAGGTCGCTGGTCTTGAGGTCAAGGTGGGCGATACCGTGCTTTATGGGAAGTATAGCGGTACCGAGATCAAGGATAAGGACGGCAGTTCTATTTTCATTATCAGAGAAGATGAGATCCTCGCGATCGTAAAATAAACCAAAACGTCTGAAGTGTGACGTTCAATAATTAAATTTCAAGGAGGCTTACCATGGGTGCAAAGGTATTACAATTTGATGATGAAGCACGTCGTTCTGTATTGCGCGGTGTTGAGCAGTTGGCTCGCGCTGTGAAGGTGACACTTGGTCCTAAGGGTCGCAACGTCATTATTGACAAAAAGTTCGGTTCACCGACGGTCACCAAAGACGGTGTGTCTGTTGCCAAAGAGATCGAACTTGAGAATGCGTTCGAGAACATGGGCGCGTCGATGGTTAAAGAAGCGGCAGAAAAGACGTCTGACAATGCTGGTGACGGTACGACCACAGCGACCGTTCTTGCCGAAGCGATCTATCGTGAAGGTTTAAAGAACGTGACAGCGGGTGCAAATCCGATGGCATTAAAGCGTGGTATCGACAAGGCGGTCATCGCGGTCGTCGAGAAGATCACCAAGCTTTCCAAGAAAGTGGACATGAAGGATAACCGTGAAGTTGAGCAGGTCGCCAGCATCGCGGCCAACTCTGATACGGTCATCGGTAAGAAGATCGCTGAAGCGTTTGAGAAAGTTGGTAAGGACGGCGTTATCACGGTCGAAGAATCAAAGACCATCAACACAGAGCTCAAGCTCGTTGAGGGGATGCAGTTCGATCAGGGTTATCTCTCACCTTATTTCTCAACAGACATGGAAAAGATGGAATGCGAACTTGATAATCCGTTCATCCTCATTTATGAGAAGAAGATCGGCAATATCAAGGAGATCCTCCCGGTCCTTGAGAAGGTGGCCAAGTCAGGCGCGCCTCTTTTGATCATGGCGGAAGATGTTGAAGGCGAGG
>DYQZ01000022.1 GCA_020719005.1 Candidatus Omnitrophus sp. | reverse complement strand
CGCAACCATCGCGATATTATTGAACTGCGGGTTCTGCATGAAATACACATTTGAAAGTGCGCCCACCACATAGGCCACGACGGTCATGATAAAAATAAAAAGCCCGCCAATCATCACACCACGGTTGATCTCCTTGTCACTTTTGACGGTCATAAAGCGCACTGCGAGTTGAGGCTGGGTCAAAACACCGATGCCAACGCCCATCACAATGGTCGAAACCAGCGTCCACCATAGATCCGAACCCGCCACCGGCATACGCGTCCAGCCCTGATGACCGATCGCTGCCAGCTTCTCCGGTACATGATCTGCCATCGAGGTCAAGGCCTGATGAGCAGCCGTAACACCACCGAGCTTGGCATACGCTAATATCATAAGCACTACCATCCCAAGCGCCATGATGCCGCCCTGCAGTGCATCCGTATACATGACCCCCTTGATCCCTCCCGCGAGCACATACGCACAAATGATGACCGCATACACCAAGAGTGCAACATTGAAATTCAACATCCCTGGGAAAGTAGCTTCAAGAAAACGGGCGGCACCAATGAGAACAGCCGCGGCATAAAGAGGCATGAAGACAAAGATGACAACGCCGGAGAATGCCTGAATGAAACGTGAGTTGAATCGCTTGCCTAAAAGCTCGGGGAAGGTATGCGCATCAAGGTTGTGCCCCATCTTGCGCGTGCGCTTTCCGAACACAATAAAAGCAATGATGATACCAATAAGGATATTAAAAAAAGGAAGCCACAGGATGCCCATGCCCATCATCGCGGCCACACCGCCGAACCCAACGATCGCAGAGGTGCTAATGAAGGTTGAACCATATGAAAGCGCCATGACCACCGGATGCGTATTACGGCCGGCTAACAAATAATCAAGCGCCGTGTTACTGCGGCGATACGCGTAATACCCAAGATACCCGATCGATAACAAATAAATAATAACGACAACAGCCAAGACCGCGATATTCCCCATATCCCCTCCGGACTTATAATTGTTCTTCCACGCTCTTCTCTTCCTTCACCCACAACTTGTCCTCGAGATGCACGGGCTCATCACCCTTGTTCCAATTGACAATGCCATAAAGCACACAAAAAACAGCGCTCAGGATACATAAAAGATAAGCAGACCAGATCTGGGGATCATCGATGCCGAACATACATGTCCTTTGTCAGATGAAGGTTGGTTGAAAAGCTAAAAAAGAGTATATCAAAAAAAGAGCCCGGCGCAAAGGCTGGGCACGGGTTAATAAAATACGCGAAGACTATGTTCCCCTTGATACAAATGTCTTACCGGGAAGGCCCTATCAAAGCCAGCGCGTCACTCAACACCGGCAAATTCATCACAGGTTCAATGGACAAGATCTCAGGCACAAGCCCGTCGATCTTAAAACCCTCCAGGTCCTGCATGGTCACCGGAAGAGGCACGCCATTGCCGTCACGTTTGACCTGCAGATTAAGATTAGACGCGTTAAGGTCAATACCACCGTAAGGCTTGGAGACCGGATTATCAACAACAGGAACCGAAACCGACGTTAGTGCAGTTGGCGCAACAACAGCCTCGGGAGGCTTGACTTCAACACGGACCTGATCGTTGAACGGATCAAGCGTGAACTTGAGATGATCCAACACAAAATTCTGATCGTCCAGAGATATCCATTGCAACATGTCCCTGACCTTGGCATGGGTGAGCTTTACTTTCACTATATCACTCTCTTCAACCCTACCGTTCTTTGAACTACTCCAGACGTCATATTTATGAACAGGAAGATCAAAAGGGTTGTGGGAAACCCCAGCGATCAACATTTCCTTGGATAATTCCTCATGTCTTCCATTCTTATCAATGCCTTTCAACAAATCTTTTGGATCATTGAACTTCTCTTCAAACCATCTTTGGGACGGGATAACACGGACCCGTCCATCCACCTCCTGATAAGAGATCCATAGCCTTAACCTTGCCGGATCACGGCTTAAAGATGAATGATGTTTCTCTAGTTCGTCGGTAAATTGTTTTAACGCTTCCGCCTTGGTCGACTTATTCTCCATTCCCCCAGTAGCTACAAAAACAACCCTCGCCGTATCAAGATCATACTGCCGAAGAAATGCACTCGCAGACCCACTCAGCTCGCTAAATAAATACTTATTATGAAATGTAAGATCGAAGTAATTGTCAGAGGATGTGACCCGCCACTCTCCATTAGCCTTATTAACAACGACCCAACCTTCCTCCACCGCACGCTCGCCATCCCCCCAATCCTGACCATCTTTATTCAATGCCTCAGAGAACTGAGCGAGTGCCTCTTTCTTACTGCGCGCATTCTTCTGTACATAAAGAGCATCACTGATCGCGCCCAAGTAATGCCTCAGCAAAAGATCTTTTTCCACCTGCGTTAGAACGGTAAGTCTGCGATCAACTACAGGCTTAACACCTGATTGATCAACTTTTACTCCTACAGTTTCATATTGTCCCAGTCCTATAAACTCCTTGAGCCGATCCATGAGCCGCTTGATCGGACCTGTGATCTCGGCAGAATCCACATACTGGATCTTCTGGGGATCATCACCTGTCGCACGCCGAACCCCTCCCGAAAAATATTTCCTCGGGATAAACTCCTGCGAATAAGTATCCACATCTTCACGGATAAGATTAAAAACACCTTTTTGAAAAGCCTCGACGTAGCGCTTGTAGATCTCTTCATTGTTGCGTGGATCCTGATCCCCCCCCTGGACCTTTCCCTGATCAGCGTAAAGTTTTCCTAAAATAGTTTCCCTGAGCGCTTTCTTATACCAGGTCGCCAGGATCATGGCCGAACACACCTGACGAAGCCCGGCGAATGTTTGTCCTTCATTGATCTCTTTCTCGATCGCGGGCACCACAATATCGCGCATGACCTCGGAGGAGAGTGACGCGAGCTCCTCCTGACTGGCGTCCGTATAACGCAGCTGCACCGGACTTTCCTGCCCCGCCTGCTGTTTCATCGCCACATAATCGCGCTCGGTCATGACCTTCAAATGCTGGCTCAAGAGATATGCTGTATTACCCTGCTCAAAGACCACCGCATCATCCGGGATGATCCACACTTTATTGAACGTATCGATCGGGATATCTGTCGTGCCATAACGGTCATAGGCTTTACGATAAACTTCCTGCCAGAACTTCTTCCCGATCTCTGTATCAGGATGAATGAGAGAAGCGGTCAACTGCTTGAGCAAATAATCCTGCGCCAATAATTCACGTCCCATGCCGGTCATGCCAAAGTTCTCGTTGATCAGCCGGTCGCCTTCATAAGGTGAAAGGTTGACCCACTGGTTCTCATCCGGGACCGTTAGTGAGGCAAGAAAATATTTGATCAATTCCTTATAAGTTTCGCTTTTCTCCTCATCCGTCATAGGAGCATCACCCTTACGGACAAGAAAATCGAATTTAAAAGGATCCTTCTGATCGATGGTAACACCCTGAAGATGGGCAGGAACATAGACCGAAGAAAGCGGCAACATGGTCCCTGGCTCAGGCAAAACCCCTGCTCCCACAAGGGTTTGTGCAAGACCGGCAGGCGGCATGATACAACTCCATACAAATGCTGTCAAAACCAAGAATGAGATGATCTTCCGCATAAAACATCCTCTTATTAATACTAATACCACCAACTGAGAGTATGCCTTATATAAGATAAGAAAACAAGAGGGGGCGAGAAAGACAGGAAAGCGTTCTTATGGTTATTTCCAGCGGAAATGGACAAAAAGACGGCCAAAATTCTTGTCGTCTTTTTCAATGCGGTGAAAGCGGCCTTTATAATTCTTTTCAAGAAAGCGCAGGACAGATTTCTTCAGTTGTCCCGAACCTTTGCCGGGAATGATCTCAACATATTCTGCTTTCTTCTCAATAGCTTCATCGAGCACTTCACGCAAAGCGGTCTCGATCGCATTACCGCTTGAGAAGATACTGTGCAGGTCAAGTTTAAGTTTCATATCACCCCTGATTGATCTTATCCCGCTCTTCAATGAGACGCTTACGCTCGGTCTCGATCTCACGCAAACGGTTCTGGATCTCCTTAAGGCGCTTCCCGCACTCAACAAGATCCCCCCGGTCCCGTCCAGTGAATGACGTATTCATCACACGCGATTTCACATAAGTCTCGGTCTCAAGTTCTTTTTCTTCGCGCTCAAAATCCCGGATCTGATTCTTTATTTCCTGCAAACGCTTCAGCGCCCGCTCATGCTGTTCACGCGCCGCGCGCACATTTTCAGGCTCGTCGGAATATTTACCCTTTTTCCGCTCTTCTTTTTGACGCTGGACCGCTTTTCTATTATTCGAAGCCTCTTCAGCTTCCCGCCCCTGTTTCTTTTCCAAATAATAATCCAGACCGCCAGGATACTGACGGAGTACGCCGTTATCCACCTCGATCATATGATTACCGATCTCGCGGATAAAGAAAAGATCGTGACTGATAAAACAAAGCGTGCCCTTATAATTTTTAAGTGCTTTGACCAGCGCCTCAACACCCGCAACGTCCAAGTGAGTAGTCGGCTCGTCGAGCAACATGAAGTTCGGCGGATTAATAAGAAGTTTTGCCAAGATCAAACGGCTTTTCTCACCACCCGATAATACAGATACCGGTTTAAAAACATCATCCCCGTGATAATTGAACATGCCGAGCAAATTACGCGCCTGTGTCTGCGGGAAACTTCCGCTCACGGCACTAATGAGTTCCTCAAAGACCGTACGATTTGGATTTAAGACATCAAGACGGGTCTGTGAAAAATACCCCATCTTAACCCCATGACCAAGACGACGCGTACCGCTGTCAAAAGGAATGACATCTGCCATGATCTTAAGGAGTGTCGACTTACCCGCACCGTTCTCACCGACCAGACACGCTTTTTGCCCTTTGATGATCTCCAGGCTAAGGTCTGTATAGATCGTTTTATCCGTGTAGGACTTCTTGATATGATCAAGCGTCATGACCGTATAACCGCTTTCGCTGGTCTCAGGAAAATTGAAATCCTTGATGCTCACGCGCGTACGCGGCAAGTCCTGAGATTCCCCGTCAAGGCGCTCAAGCATACGCATCTTGTTCTGCACCGCCGAGGCACGATTAGGCTGAGCATGAAAACGCTGGGCAAAACGCTCCAGCTGGTCCTTTTTCTTATCAACAACTTTCATGCGTTTTTCAAGCGTACGGTATTCAATATCTTTCTGCGACTCAAAGATCTCGTAGTTCCCCTTTACCTTCGCCATCTTCCCCTGTTCAAGCACGATCGTATAGTTCGTGACGTCGTTCAAAAACGTTTTATCGTGAGAGATCATGATGAATGACGCCGGATACCGTGCGAGAAAATCCTTGAGCCACAAGGTCGCACCAAGATCAAGATAGTTTGTTGGCTCGTCGAGCAAAAGCAGGTCATAATTATAGGTCAGCAATTTAGCGAGCAATGTTCGCATCTGCCATCCGCCGGAAAGCTGAACGATCGGCTTATGGAACTCATATTCCTTAAAACCAAGCCCTCCGAGGATCTTCTCGGCTTTGTGTTCGATCTCATAGATCCCGAGCGCCTCAAGTTTTTCGAGCACATCCCCGTAACGCTCTTCCCCACAGCGGTCATCATTCTCGAGCTTATGCTTCTCATCAAGAAGAGAGCGGATCTCCTCATCCCCTGAGGTGACCTCTTCCATTACGGTACGCTGTGAATTAAAATGCGCCTCCTGCGGCAAATAACCGATCTTGATGCCTTTTTGAATGGAGATATTGCCATCTGTCGGCTCAAGATCGCCGAGGAGCATATGAAAAAGGGTTGTTTTACCCGCACCGTTCGGACCAGTAAGGCCGATCCGTTCATTAGGAAAAATGCTTAATGTGACATTATCCAAAAGCATGCGCTCGTCGAAATTCTTTGATACATTAGTAAGTGTGATCATGGTCTCTTATCAGTACGAAGGCTTATTGTATGGTTTCTTATTGAATGTCTTTTTGCCAAAGGATGGTTTTCCTGATGCAGACTTTCCGAATGCAGGTTTTCCAAATGAAGGCTTTCCAAATGCCGGCTTTCCAGATGAAGGTTTCCCGAACGCGGGCTTGCCAAAAGAAGGCTTACCGAACGCAGGTTTTCCAAATGAAGGCTTCCCATATGCCGGTTTACCGAATGTTGGCTTGCCAAATGCCGGTTTCCCGAACGAAGGTTTTCCATAAGAAGGTCTCTCCCCTGACGCAGGACGATCTCCAAATGGTTTATGCGGCTTAAAAGCCGAACGGTCATCATCCCGGCGCACCGGACGATCACCATAAGACGGACGCGCAGCTGCCGGTGAACGGTCCCCATACGACGGACGGGAACGAAAATCACGTGCGCCATCCCTAGGGAACGAGCGCTCATTTTGCTCACGGGGAGCAGATCTGAAAGGAGGCCTTGTCTCAGACCTCTGTTCCGGACGACCCGCGGCTGATGGACGATACGGCGGACGTGTACTCGCGGAGGAACGATCTTCAAATGGTTTACGCGATCTAAAATCCGGACGGTCATCACCACGGCGCACAGGACGATCCCCATAAGACGGACGCGGACGGGATTCACGACGGTCATCCCTATTATCCCTTGAAAAAGAACGTTCACGCGGCGCATCCGCACGCGGGCTGAATGCAGGCTTCACAGCCGCACCTTCCGCCGGGCGATGCGCATCTGATGCACTATGCCACTGACGCGTACTCGAATAACGACGCTGATCTGAATGAGATGAGAAAGCAGGCTTACCTTCTGAGAAGGTCCGCTCCGTGCGTTCACGCGGCGCTCTTTCTTCACGATAAGGCGCACGTGCCTCGCCTGCAGGACGCTCATCACGTGTCGCGGCCGGATCACGATAAGGCCTGGAGCGAAACCCGTTCGACTGTCCTTCACGCACAAAAGGCCGACCAGGACGACGGTCCCCGCCCGGGCGTTCACCACTCTTCTGACGATCAAAAGAACGCGCACGTTTCTCGGGTTCCGGGAATTTCGACGCTGGCTTAATATGACGCAGTCCTGTCAATTCATCCTCGGTCAAACGGCGCCACTCACCTGTCGGTAAAGAACCTAAGAGCAAAGACCCCTGACGCAAACGTTTCAAATGGACCACAGGATTACCCACCGCATCCAGCATGAGCCGCACCTGACGTTTTTTCCCCTCATGGATCGTGATCTCGATCTCGCTCTCTTTATCTCCGACACCCAGGATATTCACATGCGCGGGGGCTGTCCTCTCTCCGAAAAGAATGATACCCTGCTCAAGTTTCTCCGCCGACTGGGGTGTAAAATACCAGCGCACCCGTGCGCTATATGTCTTATCCACATCAAAAGCCGGATGCATCAGCCGATGCGCCAGATCCCCGTCGTTGGTAAGAAGGAGGAGCCCCTCTGTTTCCTTATCAAGACGCCCGACCGGACGAACATGCTGAAGCTCTTTTGGCAAAAGGTCCATGACCGTGCGCTGTTTGAACTGCCCCTCGCACGTCGTCACATACCCCAGCGGCTTATTAAGAAGAACATATTCGAAACGCTTTCCATCAACAGGGCGCCCCTGGATCATGACCATATCCTTATCAGGATCGATCTCCATGGAAGGCTCTTTGCGTTTCTCGCCGTTGACCGTCACAACACCTTCCTGGATCGCTTCAAACGCCTTACGACGGGAAAGAGTGCCACTGTGGGAAATAAACAATAAAAGTTTCATGAGTCCTTTCAATTCCTGTTTTCGCCGCAAGGCTTAATGACGTCCATTCGCCCGCTGACGCGCTGCTTCATAAAGCATGATCGCACCCGCGACCGATACATTGAGTGAATCCACTTTTCCCATCATCGGGATACGCACATTCTCATCCGCATGCCTGCGCCAAAATTCACTTAAACCATCCTGTTCACTGCCGAGCACAATAGCAACAGGGCCGGTCAGGTCTTTCTTAAAATAAAACTCTTCAGCCTGAACGACCGCAGCAAATGTGCGAATGCCTTTAATCCTCAAGAACTCAACAGCTTCTTTATTAGTACATGTCACCGTCGGAACAGTAAAAGCTGCGCCCAAACTGGAACGCACCACATTCGGATTATAAACATCTGTAAGTTCATCACACACCAACACCGCCTCAACGCCCGCGCCATCCGCTGTTCGAAGCACCGCTCCCAGATTCCCAGGCTTTTCTACGCGCTCCATCACAACCACCAACGCATTCGACGAAAGCTTTAATGTATCAAGCGTCCAGACGGGTTGATCGACCAGCGCAACCACACCTTCTTTACGGTCCCCATAAGCCATCTTGTCAAACACCGCGCATCCGCAGTCGAACACTTTAACGTGTCTTGCCTCAAGTTCAGCGATCAGCTCCGCCGGACAATGATACACCCCATCACAACAAATATACGCACAGGAGAACCGAAGTCCGGCATGGAGCGCCTGCCGAACCTCACGAACACCTTCGACGAGGGTCAACCCTTTGGCCTCACGTGTCTTCTTCGTACGCAACCGTGCAACGCGCTTGATCCCAGGATTCTGGACACTCGTGATCTTTTCCATTAACGCAACCCACTCTTAAGCGCAGTCACGATGGTCTTATTCTCATTGAACATCTTCGTATCCCATGAGGCGATCATTTTCTTCTTATTCTTCGTCCATTCCGAGGGCCAAGTATCCCATCCCGAGACAGGCCCTGGGCGATTCACCCAAGGATCATTCGGAAGATAACTGCACACACCGTCAGGGAACATGTGACTTTTAATGGCTTTCCATGTCCAGAAATGCCAGTGGATCCCGCGTGCATTAAAACATGCGAGTACATCCTTAAGCCACACATCCTCCTGATAAAGCCCGCCGCGTGCGTGAACGCCAAATTCACCACACCACAAAGGTCTTTTGCACTTTTGGGCGATCTTGACAGAAGCATCCAAACGCTTTTGCATGAACCGCTTATCCCAACGCCCTTTTCCCTTCCCGAGCGGATAACTCAGACCCGGGATAAAATTGAACGTGAATTCCAACGGTTCATAGAAATGAATACCCAATACCAGATTATCATCCTCAAAATCGTCGAGACACTCGATGTCCTGCGCCCAACGGTTGCCTTCCACAAAAATAATATGATCAGGGTCCACCTTACGGATAGCCTTGATCGCTGCCCGATAATAAACATTAAGCGGTTTAGGGTCATGCAGGACTGTTTCATTTAAAATATCGTATCCTGCCACAGCGGTCTCGTCCTTATAACGCTCCGCTAGGAAAGCCCATAACGATGCCGCACGCTGCTGAAATGCTTTGTTCGTCCAGAAACGCGCCTGTCCGTCAGAATCAGAATGCCAGTCATGATTTTGCGCGCCCGGCACCGCGTGCATATCAAGGATCACACGCATTCCATACTTCTTTGCCCAAAGGATCGCCCTATCAATATAACCAACACCCTCGAGAGAATAAACATACGGGCTTTCTTCGACGAGCCCATAATGAAATGGTAAACGAATAGAATTGCATCCTAACCGCGCAATACGACAAAAATCTTCTTCCGTAATAAAATGCGAACGGAACGACTTTTCAAATGCACGCAATTCGCCGTCTCCGTGCACTTTCTCAAAATTAGACCGGAAATAACGGTAACCACGATTAGGCGCATGCATGATATACCCCTCAGGCATCAGCCACCCGCCGAGGTTAACACCTCTTAAATAAAAAGGCCGGTCCCCGTCCATGATCCGGCCGCCTGATACTTTTAAGAAATGCACCATGTATTAAACCGCTTTCCGTGCTGATGTATATTTCTCAAGATCATAAACGATCTCTTTGGACGGCATCGGGATACGATCTATCTTGATCTTTCCCTTAGCGAAGAAATCCGTCGCAAGCGTGCTGTGATAATCCGTACACACCACCACTCTTTTAATACCCGCGGCAATAAGCGCCTTCGCGCATGTCGTGCACGGCATATTGGTCACATAAGCCGTCGCGCCCTCCATCTGATGGCCTTTACGCGCGGCCTGAGTGAGCGCGTTCATCTCGGCGTGATTAGTCCTGACACAATGATTATCAACCACCAGGCAACCGACATCCTCACAATGATCATCACCAGGAATAGAACCGTTATATCCTGTTGCCACCACTTCCCTCTCACGCACCAGCACACATCCGCAGTGCATCCTCGGACACGTCGCACGCTCCGACGCCAGCATGGCAAGTTTCATGAAATACTCATCCCAGGACGGTCTGGCCATATTCGTTCTCCTTTTATAACGTAAATATCCCTTTAAAGAATGCTCTATATTAACAGACAGAACACCTTTTGTCTAACATGACCCCACCATTGCTTAATACAGCAGATATGCTAAACTTTATCTATGAAAAAGAATATCTTCTTATTAAGTTCCTTTATTTTTATACTTCTAGCACTGCCCTCTTCGGCAGAAACTTCCAAAACGTTCACGCTCAAAGACGGCGCGACCTTCCAAGGGCATTTATCTTCTGTGGAAAATGGCATCTACACGGTTGAAAGTCCAACACTTGGGAACATCAAACTGAAAGAAACAGATGTGGTCACGATCACCTCATCTGATCAGCCCGTCGTTACTCCCTCTTTTAACGTGCCAAAACCAACAGACGCCGCTTCTTCTCAAGAACAAATGCAGATCATGCAAGCGAAGATCACCTCAGACCCTGCGATCATGGCTGATATCCAGGCTCTCGCCTCTAACCCGCGCCTTATGCAAGTGCTCGCCAACCCTGCGCTATTGACTGCGGTGGCTCAAGGCCCTCAAGCCTTACAAGGAAATCCTGAAGCAGAAGAACTTCTAAAAGATCCTGACATACAAGCGCTGGTCCAAAAAATACAGGCATCACAAACACAGCCATAAATAACGGGACCCTTATGAAGCACGGCGTCTTTCTTTTCATACTTATCTTCTTTTGTAGCATAGCGTTTGCTGTATACGCGACAGAAACTCAAACTTTTATCTTAAAAGACGGGACCAAGATCCGCGGAAAACTGGTTGAATTGAATAATGGTGTTTATATCATCAAGACCCCGGATGGTGCCCAAACACGCATTCGGGCTAAAAAGGTCAGTAAGATCACGACGCCAAAGAAAAAAGCAGATCACTCCAAAAAGACAGACGAACCCAAGAAGACTGAACCCAAGGAAGCCAAATCAATTGACCCCTTTGCCCGGGTCCTTAATTCCAATCCCAAAATAATGGAAGAGCTGGCAAACTTTAAAAACCCCAAGATCCTTGGGATGTTACAAGATTCCGAGTTTCAAGCCGCCGTCAAAGAGATCAAAGATCCCAAGCAATTTGAAACAGATCCCCGCACCAAAGAATTCTACACCAACCCAGAAATCAAAGCTTTGCTGAAAAAATACACCCCGGCAAAGAAAAAGAAAACCTCTTCGAAACCTTCAAGCACGCCCTGAAGAAGAACTTTTCACCAAATGCCGCAACTGACCACAGGCGGCCGACACATCACGCCCGCGGGGCGTACGCATCGTGCAAATGATCCCTCGGGCTTCAAGATCGGCTTTAAAACGAAAGGCTTCTTCGCGTGAGGGCGGCGTATAGGCAAATTCATCGACGGGATTACACGGGATCAAATTCACTTTTGACAACCAGCCTTGCATCAAGCCGGCCAATTCCTCTGCGGCTTTCGTAGTCGTGGTCAGATCCTTAATGAGGATATATTCAAATGTCACTTGCCTATTAGTCTCTTCTGCATAAATACGACAGGATGACATTAATTCCTTCAATGGATATTTTTTGTTAACGGGCATCAACCGTGAACGCAGTTCATCATTCGGTGCATGCAAAGAAACGGAAAGCTCAACCTGCAATCCCTCTTTCGCAAAACGCTCGATCCCAGGAACGACACCGCAGGTGGAAAGTGTGATGCGCCGTGCCGCAATGTTGAAGCCCGTCTCACTATTTAAAAGCCGGACAGCTTTCATGACATTCTCATAATTATCGAACGGCTCACCTACCCCCATAAAAACAATATGCGTGATCGCCACAGGCGCCATGGCCGCCTTGACGCGTAACACCTGACCTATGATCTCACCTGTGGTCAAGTTACGTTTCCATCCCCCAATGCCACTCGCACAGAACTGACATCCGAACTTGCATCCCGCCTGGGAGGAGATGCATAATGTCGCCCTTTTCTCCGTCGGAATGAAGACCGTCTCGATCATTTCATGATCCGAAAGCCCCCAGAGGAATTTTGTTGTCCCATCTGTTGAAGCATGTCGTTGAAGTTCTTTCAATACAGGAAAAGGCAGCTGTTCATTCAATTGAAGGCGAAGACCTTTGGAGAGAGAACTCATGGCTTCGTACGAGAGGGCGCTCTTTTTATAAAGCCATTCGAAGATCTGTAGAGAACGAAAAGATTTCTCGCCAGGCGCAGCAAGAAACGCGGAGAGCTCCTCTTGCGTAAGACTTAAAATATCAGAGGGGATCATAAAAACACCCGACGACCGCAAGACAAAACATGTCTGCGCGGCGTATTATTTCTCTTTCGCAGTCGTGAAAACACCGATCTTACGGAATTTCTTATAGCGATGATCAACTAACTCATCTGCCGAGAAACCTTTCAAACGGGCGATCTGCTTAAGAATGGCCGCCTTTAATCTGTTCGCCACCATGGGCGGATTTTGATGCGCGCCACCCATCGGCTCCGGAATGATCTCATCAATAATACCGAACTTGATCAAATGCTCACCCATGAGTTTAAGTGCTTCAGCCGCCTCAGGCGCCTTGGTCGCACTGCGCCAAAGGATCGACGCACAGCCTTCAGGAGAAATAACAGAATAATACGCGTTCTGCAGGATCATGATATGATCCGCCACACCAACGCCGAGCGCGCCACCGCTGCCGCCCTCACCGATCACAGTCGCCACAATAGGAGTACGGATCTCGGACATATCGCGTAAATTCTCCGCGATCGCCTGGGCCTGCCCGCGCTCTTCAGCCCCGATCCCGGGGTAAGCACCAGGTGTATCAATAAAAACCACAACAGGAAGGCCGAATTTCTCCGCCATCCGCATCGCACGCATGGCTTTGCGGTAACCTTCAGGATGAGCACAACCAAAATTACGTTTTACATTCTCGGAGGTGTCACGGCCCTTTTGATGCCCCATGACCATGACCCGCTCACCCTCAATGGTCGCAAAACCTGTAATAAAAGCATGATCATCCGCGAACAAACGGTCCCCGTGGATCTCCATGAAATCATCACTCATCATGTTGATATAATCCATCGTATACGGACGTTTTGGATGACGCGCGATCTGGATCCTCTGCCACGTCGATAAATTAGCATAGACCTGGGAACGCATGCTCTCCAGTTTATCTTCAAGCTTGGCGATCTCGGGGCCAAGATCAACATGTTTATTGCTCAGATTTTGAAGTTCTGTGATCTTTTTCTGGATCTCAAGAATAGGCTTTTCAAATTCCAGTTTACTCATTACTGCTCCTTGCTGAGCGGAAGCATTGCTTCCGTTTTGTTAATCAACGATCGTAACGGCTGTCCCTCGCGGAACGATCTTATAAAGTTCCTCAACCTCGGCGTTACGCATCCGGACACAACCTGATGTTACCTGTTGACCGATCTTATCGGGATCGATCGTCCCGTGGATACCATAACCCTTTAGATCAAATCCCATCCAACGGCTTCCCAGTGCATTGTCTGGACTATCCGGAGGGATGACCGCCCCCGTGTCTTTATACCAGACAGGATTTTCGATCTTATTAACGATCTTGAATGTCCCCACCGGTGTTGAATTATTAGATCCCGTCGATACATCATAGGTTTTGAGGATCTCGTCATCACTTTTTAACATGAGGACATTCTGGGATTTATCCACATAAACACTGAACTTCCCTGTCCAGATACGGAGTTGCTGTCCCAAACGAACTGTGTTACTTTTCATGCCATTTGACGCCTTGATGAGGTCCATGGACACATTGAATTCTTTGGAGATCTTTCCCAGACTATCCCCTGATTTAACCTCATAAACAACAGACTGCGGCGCGGGAATATTCGACAACAGGATCTCCATGTTCAACCGGTACAGACTTATTTGAACTTTCTCGATGTCTTTATAATCCGAGTGCTCCGAAATGATCTGCTGATATATTCCTTTAGCATCCAGCTTCTTGCCTTCGGCCTCAAATGCTTCAGCCTGCGCTACCATCTGATCAGCAGGTGAAACATTCATCTTGATCCCTTTACCGTCGACCTGACCACATCCAGCCGCCAACAGAACGATCCCGGCCACAAACCCGACGAAACACGCGTGTAATACTTTCATCACCACTTCCTCCTCAATAGAACAAGATCGCAAGCCCAATACCAAGCAATGAACCCACCATGACCTGAACAGGCGTATGCCCGACGAATTCTTTGATCCGTGTGATCTCAACACGTTTATGCCAGTACATATCATCGATCACTTTATTCAGCACCTCCGCCTGAACTCCAGCCGAACGGCGAACACCCTGCGCATCGAACATCGTGACCATCGCAAAAACAGCTGCCAGTGCAAAAAGCCCTGACTGGAATCCATATTCAAGCCCGCACGCTGTGGCAAGAGCAGCCACCCCTGCAGCATGGCTTGAAGGCATCCCCCCGGTCCCAAGGAACCATCTGAAATTGAACTTCTTGCCGCGCAACAAGTTGATCACCATCTTGATCCCCTGCCCAATGATCCAGACCGCAAGCGTGATCATAAAGATCCGATTACGCAACATCTGAACAAATACATCTGCTAGGTCAATTTGGTGCATATTCTTTATAAATTAATGAGTTTTAATAAAATTATCGCTCTATTATATGAATAGAAGCAGAAAAAGCAAGCAGAAGAAACATCCCCTATGATGCGGCAGGAACAGGAAGAGAGATCATCACTTTAGCCCCCTTTCCAACAGTGCTTTCAATATCAATACTACCGTGATGCCGTTTAACAATATCATAACTGATACTAAGGCCCATTCCCGTTCCCTCGCCAGGCTCTTGGGTTATAAAGAATGGATCGAAAATACGCGGCAACACTTCTGCTGAAATACCCCTTCCGGTATCCTCGATCTCGATCACAACAGAGCCCTCCCGCAAGAACGTGCGTATGGTGATCATGCCGTGATCAACAATAGCCTGAACGGCATTGACCAGAACATTCAAGACCACCTGCTCCATTTGCCTTGGATTAGCTATGATGAGCGGGATCTGTCCATATTCCTTGACCAGTTCTGTTTTATACTTGATCTCGTTCCAAACGATCCTTAAAACGCTTTCTGTAAGCACATTAATATCAATACTCTCCATATGACCCGTATCTGCCCGCGAGAATGATTTCAAGTCCAGCACGATCTTTCTGATCCGTTCAAACCCTTCACGCGTTTCCTGGACAACGGGCCCGAGGTCACTGATCATGTCATCCAACTCAAGCCTCTCTTGAATATTATCAACCTCCGAGCGTGCTGCATTGATACGGGCCTCGTCATTCGCATCAAGTGCAGTACAAAGCCTTTCATACGTCTGACAACAGATAGTCAAATTCTCAACATATTTCTCGAGCACGACCAAGTTGCTGGCAATGAATCCTAAAGGATTATTGATCTCATGCGCGATCCCCGCAGCCAACATCCCAACAGCCGCCATTTTCTCCGACTGGATCATTTGCTCATGCGTACGTTTTAATGTGTTATGCGTTTGTTGAAGCTCCGAAAACATTTGTTGCAAACGATCATCCCGCTCTTTTAATGCCTGTTCGGCGTGTTGACGCTCCGTAATATCCAGCATGGCCCCGATAAGGCCCGAGACCTGCCCCCGGGCGTCATAGTATAATGTTCTATAGAAAACAACGGTCCTCTTTGCTCCATCCGCACGCACAAGCTCGATCTCAAAGACCTGATGACCGTTCTTTTGGAATAATTCATCATCCAGATGCGATAGTTTCTCTGCTAGATCCGATGTAAAAACACTGTTCGTAGGTTGACCGAGAACACTGTCATGAGATGTGCCAAAGAAAGCAATAAATTTGTCATTACAATATTCAAATACAGACCCCATGTTCCTCAAATACATCGGCACAGGAACCGCGTTCAAAAAGGCCCTGATCTTCTCTTCACTCAAACGGATCGCCTGCTCTGCCTGCTTACGAAGCGTGATATCAAGAAGCGAAAGAACGACCTGGCATGTCCCATCGATCATGACCGGTGCCGCGCTCACTTCAAGGCACACGCTTCTCGTCTCACCTTTGATCACAAAATCGCGTATGATCTCCGTAGAAGACAATGCACAGCCTGTCCTGAAAACTGTTTCCAGCACCCTACACATCGGGCACTGTGCACACGGCTCCATATTCCCGCATGTGCCGCCCTCTTCGATCAAATGGATACAACAAAAAGCCTGCCCGAGAGAGCATCCCAGAAGATCATGCTCGCTTTTTTTAACAACAATAGTCGCTGCCTCATTGACACGCCGGACAACCCCTTCTCCATCGACAATAAGCATCCCTATCTCAACGGACGAAAAGATCATCTCAAGATTCTTTCTCTCTTGTTCAACCTCTTCTGTCTTTACACGCAGGGCCTCTTCCACTTTCCGTCTGACCGTGATATCCCTCGCCACTCCCTGCTGGCCCGCGAACTTTCCATCTACGAACAAAGGAACAATGTTGATATCCACAAAAACTGTTGCAGAGTCCCGACGCAACATCCGGATCTGTGCCCCTTTTACCGACCTTCCCTCTGTTACTTTTTGATATACGTCGATCACCGAAGAAAGATCTGCCGGAGCAACAAAAGACTTAAAATGTTTACCAAGCATATCTTCCGGCATATACCCAAAAATAATATGTGCCGCGTGAGATACATAAGTAAAATATCCGCTCACATCAAGTCGATAGATCATGTCCAGGCTCATTTCAGCGAAAGACGCCGCCTGGGAATGGGCCTGCTGCAGGGCCTCTTCCTCTTTCCTCCGTTCGGTAATATCTTCGACAGTCACAAAAAAGAATCCCTTGCGCACAGAAAAAGCACGGCACGTATACCACTTCCCGATCGGTCCCGCGAACGCTTCAACGACATCAGACTTCCCGGTCAATGCCACCTGTCCAAAACGCTCGATCCAATGATCTTCAATATCAGGAAGGACCTCGCGCACTGTCTTTCCAATAATGTCAGCACCTTTTAATCCCGTGAGCACTTCATAGATATTATTAACGCTCAAGAAACGATAATCGATCGGCTTTCCGTCAGGAGACAAAATGACCTGATGATCCGCTAATCCATAGGGGATCTTTTCAAAGAAATCTTGGGGACCATGATATCCTGCCCCGACTTGATCTTCGACCCGCACCGCAGGCGCATTCCCCCCCGGGCAGAAAGAATCTTCTTAATTGTTCGAAAACTCTCATTCTAGATATCCCTCACAGTCAATACCCCGATCATCCCTGCCGAAATCCCGTCAACACCACAATAGGTCACTTCATCAAAAATAATATTCTTGTCACTCCCATCGGAAAGATGCACCAGTTCCTCGTAAGACTGAGAACCTCCCCGACGGATAAGCCCCATATCCTTGACATGGCAGATCAGGGCATGTTCGCTGGAGAAAACCTCAAAAGACATTTTGCCCACCAATTCTGCACAAGAAGTTCCCATCAATTTCTCAAAAGCCGCATTACAGCCCTGATAACGCCCTTCGCCATCTTTATAAAAAACCGCCTGAGGAATAATATCCATTAAGGCATTGGTGAACAAAATCCCAGATTCCATCCTACGCTGGACGGCATGCCGGTCTTCCCCCAAAAGTAAGATCTCGATCTGGTCGGCGATCTCCCGTAAAAAACGTGTTTCATCCATATGCCAACGCCGAATACTGCCTTTATGCTCAACGCACACCAACCCCGCTAGTTCTCCATTAACTTTGATCGCAACATGAAGGGCTGAAGCAATGCCTTCTGGTTTAAGATAACCTGTGGCAAGCTCAAGTGTGCGCAGATCCCGGAGTGCATCATAAGCATCAATAACATGCCCTGAATCAACTGCTTTAAAATACATAGGATGCTGTGCCACGTCGAATAACATTCCGCTGGAATGTGTATTCTTCTCTCTTTCAAAAAGATCCTGACATACGAAAGACCCTCCGGCAAGCGTTCCCAGCCAGATACTGACACGTGAAACGTCCAACGCGTCCCCCGCGATCGCCGTGATACGCTCAAAAGATCCTTGATGACCCAACGTTCTTTGGGATCGGCTGATCAAAGCAACCGCATCCTGTTGATGACGGATACGGATCAGCATACGCGCCAGATCTTCCATCGCCCGCTTGCGCTTGGTCACATCCTCGAACGTGACCGCGAACTGTCCCTTAACAACACTGAACGCACGAACCTCGAAATATTTCCCCAACGGGGCGCTGTATTCTTCGAAATGATCGGTCTCTCCTGTCAGAGCCACTTTACCGTAACGTTCAAGCCACTCTGGCTCGACCTTTCCCAGAACCTCCCGGGCCGTGCGGCCGATGATCTTTGCGGCCTTAAGTCCCGTGAGCCTTTCAAAAGCGCTGTTCACCTCGAGAAAACGATAATCCACGGCTTTCCCGTCCTCATCCAACATGATCTCGTGAAGCGCAAAACCGTTCAGCATTTCCCTGAACAACCCGTGGAATTTCTTTTCATTAAGGTGAATATTGTATCTTGATCGGCGTTCTCTCAAATATAAAAAGAAAGAACCCGTATAAAATCCAACGAATAAATACAACGTCATGATCGCCGCGAATCTGAATCCTTTCACCCGATAAAATACATCATCGACGAGAATATCAATACCGATGACCGCCTTGACCACTCCGCCATCCTTAGCAAAAAGCGGTATGTACGCAGAAACGAACGTCCCCCACTTGTCCGAATACGGACCTATGACAACCGACTTGGCTGAATCAAACACGCGCGGCAGATCCTCATCAGCATCTGCATACATATCCCCTGGTCTTGCTGTAGGCTTAAATCCTCTTCCCCAAAAACAGGACGGTTCAGTATCCAGATAAAAAAATACTTTCCCTTCCCTGCGCCCCATAAGATAAATATATCGGATGTCCCCTACAACATCTCCAACCTTATGAAAACTATTCTTTAATGCCTGATATCCCGGACTTATCTCATCCGCAGGCGTTCCACCCAGCACAAAAACCTCTTCAACATTCATCGCCGCGACCGTTGCCTGAGCGAGATCCAACAATTCTCTTTTCTCCTGTGCAAAAGCGTGCTGCCCGTAACGCTCAGTCAAGACCCACCCGAAGGATACAATGAGAATAAGCCCTGCCGCGAGCCATGCTCCAAGATCCCTCGAAGAACGTCCAAAAGAAAAGATCTCTTTCGGTTGAAGAGAGCCATAATAACCCCACAAACATAATGTCCCCCCCCATATCGCAACAACGCGGATCAATTGAATAGGGAAATGAACAACATCGAGGAAATACCCCTCACGCAATATTGTTGCCGAAAAGATCTCTCCGCCGGAAACAACAAACTGAGAAAGACCATATACAACCAAAGCCCCTGTCAACCCCATGAACCATTTACGCTCTTTGGGAACACTCATTTTCATATAGTGAAAGAATGTGAATGCCGCCCACCCTGCCGCCACGATGCCTAATAAATACCGACTCATCACTGTTACGCCCTCGACTCCCGTATAAAACCAGGCGAACGCAATGAAAATACAACTGAATGCATACCATACAACACCATAAGACCGAAAACGCTCCTTCTTACATTCACAACGCCCCACCTCAGCCAGGCACAAGAAAGAAAGGATCATTAACACCGCACGGATCGCCGCCAATACTTGTGTATCTTCCAGAAATAAAGCCAGCATATCCAGCCAGGCGCGCATCCCATGCAAAAAGCCGAACAAGGCAAACCACTTCCAAAAAACAACATTCCTTTGAGAATTGAATAAAAAGAAAGAAATACCACCGAGGACAACCAAGGCGAGTCCGTAAATAAAGAAAATGTAGTCCATTTGCTCAAGAAAGAGATTATTCATATTAGAAATACTACAGGATCGATAACGTTATATCCAAAGTCCTCATTTCGTAATATACGGGAAGTTCTGATTTCTATTATAATTCAATCTCACCCTATAGCAAGGTAAATATTACGTGATCCTTTATTACCGGCGGCACTTTTTTAGTTTGACCAACATCCGCCACTCTGTTATTTTAAATATCCCAACACCCCCTCTGTTATTCGATCATGCCTTTCCCCAAGGCATCAAGAACAGAGGTCTTTATGCTCGCTAAAAGTCACGGCTTTGGATTAACAGGCATCGACGCATACCACATCACCATTGAGATCGACGCGGGAAAAGGATTGCCCGCCATCACCATCGTCGGCCTGCCTGACAGTGCTGTCCGGGAAAGCAAAGAACGGGTCCGTTCTGCCATCAAGAATTCAGGTTTTGAATTCCCCCGCGGACGGATCACCATCAACCTTGCTCCGGCGGATACAAAAAAAGAAGGGCCATCTTTCGATCTTCCCATCGCACTCGGCATCCTGGCGGCGTCCGAACAACTCCCGGCGGAGGCGCTTGTGGCCACAGCATTCCTCGGAGAATTATCCCTTGATGGACAAATAAAACCCGTGCCAGGAGCTCTTGCATCTGCCATGGCCGCGGCAAAACACGGTTTTCATACGATCGTACTTCCGACGATGAACGTGGCAGAGGGGCTCCTTACGAACGACATCCGCGTCCTTTCAGCACACTCATTACAACAGACCGTTCAAATGCTACTTGATCCGTCCCGGCAAGACAAAGTCGCGCCTGTAATAACGACCCTGCCGGCGCCTTTAACATCTCTGCATGACTTTGAAGATGTCAAAGGACAGGCCCATGTCAAACGCGGGCTTGAGATCGCCGCCGCTGGGGGCCATAATACGCTCTTGGTCGGACCACCGGGAACAGGAAAAACAATGCTTGCCCGACGATTCCCGTCCATTCTCCCCCCCATGAACCGCGCTGAAGCGCTTGAAGCCACCCGGATCTATTCCGCGGCTTTCGGCAATACATCCACTCCCGGAGGGCTTATCACAGAACGCCCCTTTCGCGCCCCTCATCACACAGCATCTCCCATTTCGATCGTCGGAGGTGGAAGCGACCCGCAACCAGGCGAGGTCACGCACGCGCATCACGGCGTTCTTTTCCTCGATGAACTCCCCGAATTCACACGCGGCGCGCTCGAGGCGCTTCGCCAACCCCTCGAAGATGGTCACGTCACCATCGCACGCGCCGCTAAAACACTCCGCTTCCCGGCGAAGTTTGCCCTTCTCGCCGCCATGAACCCTTGCCCGTGCGGACACCTGACCAATCGGGAACGTCACTGCTCATGCTCTTCCACCTCGATCCAGAAATACCTGAGCAAGATCTCGGGCCCATTAATGGACCGTATCGATATCCATCTCGAAGTCCCGTCATTAAAAACAACTGATCTGCTGAACACGCCAACGGGTGAAACATCCACTTCGATCCGCGCACGCGTTCTTGCCGCCCGGGAAATACAAACACAGCGCTTCCAGCACGAGAACACGATCACCAACAGCC
>DYQZ01000021.1 GCA_020719005.1 Candidatus Omnitrophus sp. | reverse complement strand
AGTAGCAGTTTGGTCTTAAAAAGCAAATCTGTCGCACTATGAGTTACAATTCGCGACAAGTTTTTTTAATCTAATCGTATATTGACGCCGCCGTGCATCAAGTTTATACTGCGAAATAGCATGTATCGCCGAAGTTAAACGGGGTTAGATCGGAGGGCTTATGAATGGTTTTAGCATTCTTTTGATCGTGATAGTTGTTCTTTTTATAGTAGGCGGTATTGGTATCTCGATGGTAATAGAAAAGAAACGTACTGAGGCGATGGCAGCACTCGCGCTTCGTTTGGGGTTGCAATTCTCATCGGGTAATGATTATCATTTGGCGGACCAATATCATTTTATTAACGGGTTGGCCATGGGTGAGGACCGTTATGCTTATAACGTCATAAGCGGGGATCATCAAGGACAGGCGCTGACACTCTTTCATTATCATTATGAGACGCATACTCATACAAAGCATGGGCGAAACACAACACATCATTATCTTTCTGTGATGGCCCTTAAACTTCCCTTATCATTTCCCGAACTTGTGATCTCGCCGGAAGGAATATTCTCAAAGGTAGCTCAGGCGTTGGGCTATGCAGATATTGATTTTGAATCCCATGAATTCTCGAATAGTTTTTGTGTAAGATCGCCGAATAAAAAATTTGCTTATGATATCTGTAATGCGCAAATGATCGATTTTCTTTTAGGTAATAAGCACCTTGGGATCGAGATCGAAAAGAATATCTTGGCCTTTGTTTTTAATGAACGTATTACGCCTGAAAAGATCGAGGAGAATATACCAAAACTGATCAAAGTACGTTCTCTTTTCCCTGAATACCTTTTTACACAAGGAACAGTATGACAATGACGCCAACAATGGTAGCTATCCTTTCGATCCTGGGGGTTATTCTGGCCGCAATTCTTTATTGGATAGGGATATATAATTCATTTATTGGGCTAAAGAACTCCATTGCAGATGCGTGGAGTAATATTGATACCGAGCTGAAACGCCGCTATGACCTTATCCCGAATCTTGTCTCCGTTGTAAAAGGTTATGCGGCGCATGAAAAGGACACTTTTGAACAAGTCGCAAAACTTCGTCAGCAGTGTGTGACAAGCCAGGGCGCGGTCAGTCAGCAGGCCAATGATGAAAAACTACTTGTCGACGGGTTAAAAAAGCTCTTTGCTGTTGCGGAGGCTTATCCAAACCTTAAAGCAGATCAACATTTTCTCTCTTTGCAGAAAGAGTTGGTGAACACGGAGAACCGTATCCAGGCGGCGCGGCGTTTTTACAACGGCAATGTCCGTGATTATGAGACGTTGCGTCTAACGTTCCCATCCGCGATCCTTGCGACCAAGTATGGTTTTGACAAACGCGAATATTTTAATGTTGAGTCGGCTGTCAGGGATGTTCCTTCGGTTGCCTAATAGTAAGTAAAATATGGAACAAAAACATAAAGACCCGTTGCATGGTGTGACACTTGAGATGATCTTGACCCGACTGGTCGAGAAATACGGGTGGGAGGAAATGTCCCGCGAGATCAGGATCAATTGCTTTGCTCATGACCCCAGTATCAAATCCAGCTTGACGTTCCTACGTCGCACTCCCTGGGCGCGGAAAAAAGTCGAAACACTTTATCTGAAGAGCGGGTTTTAGTGTGAATATCCTTATCACTTGCAAAGAAGATTACGAAAAGATCCTGTCACGTGAGATCATTTCTTATAACTTGAACCCTCAAACCCAAGGCAAGGGATGGGTTTTGGCAGCGGAGAACGCGCCAGCCGCTTTGCAAGACCATGGAGGGCTTTGTTTTGCTTGTGAGATCCTGCTTGATCCCGTCGATATAAAAGGCAGTTCCGTTAATAATTTTACAGAGATCCTGGTAAATTCTTTTACCGCGCATCTGGGGCAAAGAAAGATCGATCTGCCCTGGAGCTACCGTTTCTTCTCCTCGACCCAGGAAAATCTTATTCATCACACCAACACCCTCGAACAACTTTGGCTGGAGAAACTGCGCAAAAAAATGTCGCGTGTGGCCAAGCTTGCAAAGGAAGGTATGCCGCGTGGACCTGAGACGGGCGAAGGCTTCTTTGTTTATGTTACGGATTTTAATCAAGCGTATGTTTCTTTTACAAGCGTTTCTCAGGGGCAGCAACGCATGAAGCTTGACCCGCAATCCCCGTCGCGGTCCTATCTTAAACTGGAAGAGGCGTTCTATATCTTTGGGCAGTGCCCAAAGGAGGGTGATACGGTTGTCGATCTCGGGGCTGCTCCAGGCGGATGGAGCTTAAGCGCTCTTAAACGTGGTGCACGCGTAATAGCTGTTGATAACGGGCCTCTTAAAGAGCCTGTGCTATCCCATCCGGGCATAACACATTTGAAGACAGATGCTTTTAAATACCATCACGAGGGGGAGACCTCTGTTGATTGGTTGTTGTGCGATGTTCTTGAGAAACCTGAAATGGTCGTAGATCTTTTATGCCAATGGCTTAAAGAAGGACGCTGCCACTATTTTGTAGTGAACCTTAAACTTGGTCGGCGGGATCCTATTGAGGTGCTCAAAGAACTTCGTGACATTAAAGAGGGGTTATTTTCCTACTGCAATAAATTATATATCCGCCAGCTATATCATGACCGTGAAGAGATCACGCTCATGGGCGAAGCGCGGGCGAATGCGTAAAACGTTATTTTCTATCTGATGTTTTGCGCAAGGCATTGGCTGTTCGCGAAACGATCACTTTCCTGGATATCCTGAATTCCGCAGCCTTCCGTCCTTCGTGAACGACTAGATCATACATTTTCTTGATCGTTTCCTTAGTAGGGGATCCTTTTACCATAAGATAGGTTTTCTTAGCGTCGATGTCTGGCTTATAGCCTGATATTTTAGCGAATTCAATGATATTCAGATAACAACCGATCCGGATGAGTTCATTGACCGGGATCCCGACGTTGTCCGAAACACCTTGTAGGTATTCGGAAAGCCATTCATCAATATGGATAAGTCTGCGTTTCATTCTTATTTCCTCCTGTTGAAGGCATATTAGCACATTTCTTTTCAGATACAATGTTTGAAAACCAGGGCACTGTATCCAAGAAATATGTTGCGTGTATACCGTAGATATATATTATTAAGAAGTATTCTTTTGATCCAAGAAACCTACCATGAAAGAGGTCCTTATGCTGGGCATTGAAGATCCACAGGTGTGGGGAGCGTATCTGTTGTGCATCGCGAGTGCGATGTTCTGTGTTGTGTATGGTCTCCTTAATTGGAACAAAGGCGATGAGACTGTTCACGCTGAAGATAAGAAATGGGTTGAGTCTGAGAAAACCGTTGAAGAACAGATGTAAGGAGGGGTATGCATAATATTTTCCTGTTAACGATCATCGTCGTTGTTTATTTATTCATGATCGGGTATCTCGGATATTACGGTTACAGCAAAACAAAGAATGCGCTTGATTATCTCGTTGCTGGACGCAATATTCACCCGGTGGTCATGGCTTTATCCTACGGGGCAACGTTCATTAGCACTTCAGCTATTGTTGGTTTCGGCGGTGTGGCGGCAATGTTCGGTATGGGGCTTTTATGGCTGACTGTACTTAATATTGTGGTCGGGATCATTATCGCGTTCATTTTCTTTGGTAAGAGGACGCGTAAGATGGGTCATAATTTAGAGGCACACACATTCCCAGAGCTGCTCGGTAAGCGATACCAATCGAAGTTCATTCAAGGCTTTGCGGGTATTGTTATTTTTATTTTCATGCCTTTATATGCATCGGCGGTCCTGATCGGTGCGGCGCGCTTTTTGGAAGCCACATTCCCAGGAATGCTTAATTTTAATGTCGCCCTTTTGGTGTATGTTCTTATCATCCTTGCCTACGTTTTTGCGGGCGGCATTAAAGGGGTCATGTATACGGATGCCCTTCAAGGCTCGATCATGTTCGTTGGAATGATCATTCTACTTGTCATGACCTATATAAATCTCGGTGGGGTAGTCCAGGCACATCAGGCGCTCGGTGCTATTGCCGATAAAGTGCCCGCTAAATTGGCTCAAATGGGGCATCAAGGCTGGACACGTATGCCTGTTTTTGGATCTCCGTCATGGTGGACGCTTGTCTCTACCATTGTGATGGGCGTTGGTGTTGGTGTATTAACACAACCACAGCTGGCCGTGCGTTTCATGATGGTCAAAAGCGATAAAGAGATCAACCGCGGGGTCATGATCGGTGGTATCTTTATCCTGATGATGACCGGTGTCGCTTTCGTGGTCGGGGCATTAGCGAATGTTTACTTTGTGAATAATCTTGCCTTTGGTAAGATCGCAATGGAAGTGGCAGGCGGGAATGTGGATAAGATCATCCCGCTTTATATCAACAGTGCCATGCCGGTGTGGTTCGTGTATGTATTCATGCTGACCCTGTTGTCAGCGGCCATGTCGACGTCGAGTTCTCAGTTCCATTCAATGGGCACTTCCATAGGCCGGGATGTATTCGAACAAGTGCTGATGAAGGGGAAGAGTGGATTTAGTACCATCGTGGTCACGCGCGTGGGGATCCTCATCGGCGTGCTTATCACTGTTGCTTTGGGCTATAAGATGCCGGCGAGCGTTATCGCGGTGGCTACGGCTATTTTCTTTGGCCTATGTGCCAGTACATTCTTACCGGCCTATGCAGGCGGCCTTTTCTGGAAAGGGATGACCAGGGCAGGTGCTACAGCGAGTATGATCGCAGGTTCAAGTGTGACGATACTTTTGTTTTTGTTCGTTCATAAAAAAGAGTCTGAGTCTGTCGGTTTATGTCAGTTTCTTTTTCAGAAACCTGTGCTTTTTCCGATGCCATGGCCTGTGGTCGATCCGATCTTGATCGCTTTGCCGATATCGATGATCACGGCAATAGTCGTTAGTTTATCGACCAAAAAGTTTAATAAAGACCATTTGGAACATTGTTTCAAATATATTGGGGTCACTAAGAGTTGATAAAGTTTACTCGAGGGCTTTTAGTCCGAGAAAGGTAAACATGGCTGATCCAGTTAATGATATTAAAGTCCAGACAGATGACCTTTTTGTTATCGTTGTTCTGGGTAACGGACTTTTCGGTATACCCGCTGGGATAGTTAATACAATGGCGCTTTTGCCTTGTGTGACCGCGATCCCTGAGGCCCCCACTTTTGTCCGGGGAGTTATTAATTTGAGGGGGAAAGTTTATCCGTTGATCGATCTGCGTAAACGTCTCGGGATGAAATCCTTTATTGATGAAAGTAAGGATTTCTGCGATATGCTTGCTCAGCGCAGACAAGACCATGAGAATTGGATCAAGGAATTAAGCGCTTGTGTGGAGGAGAAGCGTGGTTTTAAACTTGCGACCGATCCGCATAAATGCGCGTTCGGGAAGTGGTATTATAGTTATAAGTCAACGAGTCTTGTTGTCGACGGTATATTGAAGAAATTTGAGAAGCCGCATGCAGATGTCCATAATATGGCTCTGGAAGTTATGGAATTGTCTGGTTGTGGTAAGACCAGTGAAGCGCAGGCGGTCATTGACCGTGGGCGTGCGCATGAACTAACGGAAGTGATCAATCTTTTCAAATCTTTAGCAGAAGCTTACGTTGAGGAAGTGCGCGAGATCATCCTTGTTCTTGATATAAAAGGGGCAAAGCCTTTTGCCGTGGTCGTGGACTCGGTTGAATCAGTTGAAACACTGGCTGAGAACAGTTTGCGATCATTTGATGGTATTAAGATGGAGTTCACGGAAAAGGATCTCTTCCTGGCAATAGGGCAATAGCGTAAAACACAACGGTTGGTCTCTATCTTGAACGCAGAGAAATTATTGCAACAGGTAAACACGTGAGAAACTTATTTTAAGAAGTCTGTGTTGAACCTAATAGAAAAACCGTCTAGAGAAGGCGGTTTTTCTTTTTTGTGTTAGAATGATCTTATGCCTGTTGGACAGCTTCTTGTTGTGAACTTTGATCATTACCTTTTTTTCTAATATGAATGGGGACGGTTATGGGATCACTTAAAGTGCTCGGGATCTGCGGCAGTTTACGTCGACAATCGACTAATATGACCCTTTTACGTTATGCCCAGGCGAACGCCCCGGCAGGGATGGAGATCATCATCGCGGATATTACAGCCATTCCTTTGTATAACCAGGATGTTATCGAAAAACCGGTTGCTGTTAAAGCATTGCTTGAGCAAATCGACCAGGTCGATGCATTGCTATTCGCTTGCCCCGAATATAATTATTCGATGGCACCAGCTCTTAAGAACGCCTTAGATTGGGCATCGAGAGAACCAGACAATTGTCTTTTGGCAGGGAAGCCTGCAGCGATCATGGGCGCTGGCGGCGGGATGGGAACGTCGAGAGCACAATATCATTTGCGTCAGGTAGCTGTTTATCTTGACCTGCATATCCTTAACAAACCGGAAGTTTTTTGCAATGCTTTTGCCGGTAGTTTTGATAAAAATGGCGTTCTCGTGGACGCAGCTGTCCAGAAACTTATTACACAACAACTTATAGCGCTGCAAATGTCGGCGAAAAAGATAAATCCATAAAGTATGTTGATCGATCGTGAAAAAGAATTTCAACGTCTAGTGATCACGGAGGCGGCTAAACCTACGGTTAAGTCCGCCCCGCAGCATGCGCAGATCCTTAACGCCAACGAACGAATAATTACTGTCGATGAAGTTGATCAAGGGCTCTTGCCTGTTGATGCTCTCCGGGAGGCTGCTCGTTGTCTTCGATGCAAGAGTCCCGCCTGTCAATTTGGAAAGACTCAACATGGCCGTATAGAAGGCGGGTGTCCTGTTGGTCTTCGTATCCCGGATTTCATCGATGCTTTTCGCCGAGGAAATATTCCGCAGGCTTACAGCATCTTGATGGAAGATAACCCTTTGCATCGCATTACCGCGCGTGTTTGTCCGCAGAATGATCAATGCCAGTTAACATGTATCCTTTCCAAAGCAGGAAAGCCGATCGCGATCGGGCTTCTGGAGCGCATTATCGGGGATCTTTATGAAAGTTTTTATGCCAACAAATTTCAAGATAATATTGTGTTCTTGCCTCCTGAAAAGAATTTTCCTATTGCTGTTATAGGTTCTGGTCCTGCATCGCTTACGGCTGCTGTCTTTCTAGCCCGCCGGGGATACAACCGCATTTATATGTTCGAAGCTTTTCATCAACCGGCTGGTGTCCTTGGTTATGGCATTCCTGCCTTCAGGCTTCCGCGCAAGATCATTAATAAAGTGCTGACGTATGTTAAAAGTCTCGGCGTTAAGATCATCACCGATGTTGCCGTTGGGCGGACATTAACACTTACTGATCTTAAACAAATGGGGTTTACCGCGATCTTTCTGGGAACAGGTGCGGGGCTGCCGGTCTTCATGGAGATCCCCGGCGAAGAATTGAACGGTGTTATATCAGCGAACGAATTTCTAACGCGTTATAATTTAATGTCCGCCGCTGAAAAAGGATATGATACGCCTGTTCAGATCGGCCGCAAGATCGTTGTGATAGGCGGTGGTAATGTGGCCATGGATGCGGCGCGCTGGGCACGCAGATCAAGTGTGCGTGAATATGGTGCTGAGGCGTCTGAAGTTATTCTGATCTATCGTCGAACAAGGGACGATATGCCAGCCCGTGTTGAAGAAGTAGCGCATGCTGAAGAAGAAGGGATCAAATTTGTTTTCTTAGCCAGTCCTGTTGCTTTACTGGAAGGCGCGAAAAAAGGCTGGGTAAATCAAGTTCGCTGCCAGAAAATGCGTATTGCTACTGAAAAAGACAAAGATGGGCGTAATCAGATCTTGCCAGTCGATGGAGAATCCTTTGTTATTGAGAATGTGGATACGGTCATTGAAGCTTTAGGAACACGTCCGAATACCCTTTTAAGCGAACAGAACAAGGGGCTTTTGCAGGACGCCGGTCGTGTTATTGTTAAAAATAATGCTATTGGCACTACGAGTATTGATGGTGTCTTTGCCGGCGGTGATGCTGCGCGCGGAGGGGCTACTGTTATTCTTGCGATGGGGGATGGAAAGAGGGCCGCAGACGGTATTGATACATATTTAAAGAATCTAAACGAGGATGCGGCCGCGATCAAGGTCTATCAAAGACTAAAGAATATCAACGAGTGGTTCACGATCAAAGAGAATAAAGCGCTCGCACATGGTCAAACAAAGGACGGTCGGCCGTATGCGCTTCGTGAGATGGTTGTTCATGCGCCTCTGATCGCGGACAAAGCTGAACCAGGGCAATTTGTTATTGTGATGCCGGATAAAAAAGGTGAACGTGTCCCACTAACGTTGGCAGATTGGGATAAGAAGACAGGGATGGTGACGCTTGTCTTTCAAGAGATCGGGGCTTCTACATATAAATTAGGCGGGATGTTGTCTGGCGAAAAGCTTTTCAGTATTCTTGGGCCTTTAGGGCATGCTTCGATCATCGAGAAAATACCATCAGATAAGGCTGTTGTCTTTGTCGGTGGCGGCGTCGGGATCGCCCCTGTCTATCCGATCGCGCGCGCCCATCACGCTCTTGGTAATCGTGTTATATCGATCATCGGCGCACGTAATGAACAACTTATTTTCTGGGAAGAGAAAATGCGCGCGGTCTCAGATGAATTTTATAAAACCTTGGATGAAAAAGGCGAGTTTGTTACACATGCTTTAGAAAGATTGTTGACGGATGACCCTCGTCGCAATAGCATCGCGCACATCGTTGCTATTGGTCCGGTCGCGATGATGGAGAATGTGCACAAGACTGTTGATAATATTTGTCGGCATGAAGACGTGAGTGCCCCTAAAGTGATCGTAAGCCTTAATCCGATCATGATGGACGGCACCGGGATGTGCGGTGGTTGTCGGGTCCTTGTTGCAGGTTCAGCAAAATATTGTTGTGTTGATGGCCCTGAATTTGAGGCCTCACTGGTGGATTTTGAAGGACTAAAACGCCGGCAGTCCATGTATCATGGTCAGGAAAAGAAAGCCTTGGATCTTTGGGATAATGCTAAATAACGAATAAGTATTGAAATTACCACCGTTTGAACATATATTTTAAAAAAGAGTTAATTCTGATGGGCAGACCATGGTCGAGCAAGATCTCGCTCCATAACGCAACGGAGCTTTATTACAGAAGGAGAAAGTTATGAATTTGTGGCAATTATTGAATCTGGGTGGCTTTACGGTGTATCTTCTTTTAACACTCTCCGTCGTGTCTTTGGCGATCATTGTTGAACGCGTTATTTTCTATCGTTATTGCTCTAGAGTGGCTCGTGAGAAATTGATGGGGATTATAGACAGTGAGTTAAAGAAGAATAATATCCAAAAAGCCATGGATGCCTGCAAAGGCGCGGATACGCCGACAGGCAGGGTCGCGTCGACGGGTCTTTCCCGTAAAGGTGCCAGCGTAGAAGAACTTGAGAATTCCATGAACCGTCAGATCACCATCGAGATCTCCCGCATGGAACGGCGCATCAGTATTGTTGGTACGATCGGTAGCACTGCGGTCTATATCGGTCTTTTTGGAACGGTCATCGGGATCATTAAAGCATTTCAGGATATCTCACAGAAAAGCGCTGGTGGAATGAGTGTCGTTATCAACGGGATCGCCGAAGCTCTTATTTGTACGGCCGTCGGTCTTTGTGTGGCAGTTCCGGCTGTTATCGCGTACAACTATTTCATTAAAAGAATTGAAGATCTTGCAAGGGATATGGAAGTATGTGCTTCTGAAGTCCTTGATCTTCTTAGGATCAAAATATGATACGGCATCATCGTAAACAGCGTTTTTTCGCCGAGATCAATATCACGCCTTTTACGGATGTTATCCTTGTTCTGCTTATTATTTTTATGGTAGCGGCCCCTATTATTTATCAGTCCGATATTAAAATAAAGCTGCCGAAGGTTAAGAGCACAACACCTCCCGATGAGCCAGGGCGTCAGGAGAAACTTATTATTACTATTACGACCGAAGGCGTGGTCTATTTCAATGATAAGCTTGTGACTCAGGCGGAATTAAAATCAGCACTTGTGACGATGCGTCAGAAGAACGCGGAGCTTAATGTCTACTTGCGCGCCGACCAGCAGACCCGGTTCAAGGATGTGGTCGATATCCTGGACCTTCTGACTGACCTGGGTGTTGCTAAATTGGACATTATGGCCGTTCACGCAGAGTAGTTCTCATGCGACCAAGACCCGTCGGACTCATTATTTTGGGGCTGATCCTTATTGTGACCTCGATAGATTCTCTCTATCACATTCATATCGGTGGTTATGATCTTTATGTTCGAGTGAACCATGAATGGCCCGAGTGGATCATCCGTATCCGTTTTATTGGATCTTATGTTTTTCGATTGATCGGGGTGGTCACTGGGATCGGCGTGCTCTGCTTGAATGGCCACCTTCGCAAGTTCCTGATAGGATTTTCTGTGTATGTTCTTTTCACCTTACCTT
The DNA here is from genome assembly GCA_020719005.1 of Candidatus Omnitrophus sp. Taxonomy (GTDB): domain Bacteria; phylum Omnitrophota; class Gorgyraeia; order Zapsychrales; family Fredricksoniimonadaceae; genus DYQZ01. The sequence continues at coordinate 11,256 of DYQZ01000021.1, read as the reverse complement.
TACATCATACATATAGCGCACAACTCTTTTTCTCAGAACCTATCTATCGGGCGCGGGGATCGATGTTCTCGCTGGAAACATTCACATGGATCGATATTATTTTACGTTGGTTGATCGACGGGCTCTTTTCGCTTATGGTCATTTCTTATTTTAGTCGGCCTAAGGTCATCGCGTTCTTCAAGAAAGGGGCTGTGGCGAAGCCTCTTGTAACTGAATAGATCGAAAGATCAGGAAAGGATCCATGGATATTATTATCAGTGCTTTTAATGCTGTCTTACACTTAGACAAACATCTGGGCGCTCTTATTGTGCATTTTGGCAGTTGGTCGTATGTTGTTCTTTTTCTTATTATTTTTGCGGAAACGGGATTAGTTGTAACGCCGTTCCTCCCTGGAGATTCTTTGTTGTTTGTTGTTGGAACCTTCACGGCACGAGGTTCGTTCGATCTCTTAGGGATGTTCATCCTCTTGACCGGGGCTGCGATCATTGGTGATACTCTTAATTATGCGGTCGGGAAATATTTCGGCCACAGGATCATCCAGCGCGGGGGAGGTCGGTTCTTTAAGAAAGAACACGTGGATGAGACGCACCGGTTCTTTGAGAAACACGGTGGGAAAACGATCATCCTGGCGCGTTTCGTGCCGATCATCAGGACCTTTGCTCCTTTTGTGGCGGGGATCGGGGAGATGAATTACCTTAAATTCATTACCTACAATATTACAGGCGCCTTGTTGTGGGTCTCTATCTTCCTTTTTAGCGGTTATTTCTTTGGAAATATCCCCGTCGTGAAGAACAATTTCACCATTGTTATTCTCGGGGTGATGTTGGTCTCAGCTTTACCGATCATCTTTAGTTTTATCAATGTGCATCAAGAAAAGAAAATTCAACAGAAATAAAAAGGAGAAAATTATGGGAATAAAAGCAAGCGCACGCCACATTCTGGTCCCAACAGAAAAAGAATGTTTGTCATTAAGACAACAGATCGAGGCTGGGACAAGTTTCGCAGACATAGCCAAGAAACATTCACAGTGTCCATCAGGTAATGACGGAGGGGACCTTGGTGAATTCTCTCCCGGACAAATGGTCCCCGAATTTGATAAGGTTGTCTTTAGCGGCGAGGTTGGAAAGATACACGGGCCTGTTAAAACACAGTTCGGTTATCACCTTATCGACATCACCAAGCGCGGATAAAATAGCATGGGATCTTCTCAGCCGATCGAATATATCTTTCTTGCGGGGTCAGTGCTTCTTTTCTTAAGCATCCTGGCCAGTAAGATATCCGGTAAATTCGGCATACCCGCACTTCTTATTTTTCTTTCTGTTGGAATGCTGGCCGGTTCTGAAGGAGTGGGCGGTATCCATTTTGATGACGCCGGGATTGCTAAATCACTGGGCACTATTGCGCTCGCGTTCATTCTTTTCTCAGGCGGGCTCAACACCAATCTGGCCGCAACCCGTAAAGTGGTCTGGAAAGGTTTAAGCCTTTCTACCTTCGGGGTCCTCATCACCGCGGTCGTGGTGGGCTATTTTTCTTCGTGGATATTTAAGATCCCCTTAGCAGAAGGCTTTCTCCTAGGGGCTGTTGTATCCTCAACAGATGCGGCCGCGGTCTTTTCTATCCTCAGGTCCCGCAGTATCGCACTTAAAGGGCAATTAAAGTCTTTGCTTGAATTCGAGTCGGGTAGTAACGATCCGATGGCTGTCTTCTTAACGATCATGCTGATCCAGTTCATTCAGTCGCCAGGTTTATCCATCGGATATTTCTGCTTACAATTCATTCAGCAACTAGTGTTAGGCCTTTCCGTCGGATTCCTTACATCACGTGCGATCGTCTATGCTATCAACCATCTTCATCTTGAATACGAGGGCCTTTACCCTGTATTAACATTTGCTCTTGTTCTTTTTACCTACGGTATTACAACGGCTTTAGGGGGGAACGGGTTTCTTGCTGTATATCTGCTCGGTCTTTTGTTGTCAGCCCAGACCCTGCAGCATAAAACAAGTCTCATGCGTTTTCATGAAGGCCTGGCCTGGCTTATGCAGATCGCGATGTTCTTGACCCTTGGTTTATTGGTCTTCCCATCGCAATTGTTGCCCGTTGCAATACCAGGGCTCATTATTGCGGCTGTGTTGTCTTTTCTTGCACGACCGTTGGCTGTTTTTATAAGCCTGGCGTTCTTTAAAATGGAATTGAACGAAAAGGTGATGCTTTCCTGGGTTGGTCTGCGCGGAGCCGCGCCTATCGTGCTTGCGACATTTCCGCTACTCGCGGGTGTGCCGAATGCCGCACTTATCTTTAATGTTGTTTTCTTTGTTGTGCTTATTTCCGTCTTGATACAGGGAACGAGCATCCCGTTCGTTGCCAAGTGGCTGAATGTGAACGCGCCGTTCATACGTAAAGCGCGTTTCCCGATCGAGCTAGAACAGCGTGAAGGAGTGGACGCTGAACTTCTTGATTATATTGTTCCGTTCAACGGCAAGTCCGTTGGGAAAGCGATCTACGAATTGAATATGCCGGTGGACAGCCTGGTTGTCCTGGTCTGTCGCAATGAGAAATTTATTATCGCTAAAGGTAGCACGGTCATTGAAGGCGGGGACGTTTTGCTGGCGCTTATTACCAAGCGTAATGCCAATCAGGTAAGAAAGATCCTTTCTGAAACAAAGCAGGAAAACCCTTAAGTAAGAAAAGCATTTGCAAAATTTACGTTTCTCCTTAATAATCGGTGTGCTTCATTGATCTTAAAGATGAAAAAGTCTGTTATCAGACCCGTTCAACTCGAGAGGAGCCTGTTTAAACATGAATAAACTTCGTTTAGAAAGACACGGCATTACCCAGTATGATGAGATCTTCTATAATCTTTCTGCGGAAGAACTTCTCGCGCACGAAACCTCTTCTTCAACGCCTGTCAATGAACGGGGAACGGTCACGCCTGCCGGTGCTGTTGCCATTGATACCGGAAAATATACAGGGCGTTCTCCCAAAGATAAATATGTTGTCAGTGAAGAGACCTCCCGCGATAAGATATGGTGGGGGATCGGGCCGGTAGCACCGACGACAAATAATTCTGATAACCAGCAGATCTCCGAGGAGACCTGGTATTACCTTAAAGATCTTTGCCTGCATCAGCTCAATGGCAAGAAACTCTATGTGATGGATGCTTTTTGCGGTGCTAATCCGGAATCGCGCCTGCGCGTGCGTCTGGTCACCGAGATCGCCTGGAAAGCTCATTTCTTCAAGAATATGTTCATTCGTCCGACGGAAGAAGAGCTGGCCAGCTTCGTTCCTGACTGGACGATCCTGGATGCGTGTAAAGTCTCCTGTCCTCAACCACATCGTCATAATCTCAGGACCGATGTTTTTATTGCATTTAACATGATGGAACGAACGACCCTCATCGGCGGGACATGGTATGGCGGTGAGATCAAAAAGGGCGTCTTCTCGGTCATGAATTATTTCCTTCCGCTTAAAGGCATCGGCTCGTTCCATTGTTCTGCCAATATGGGTAAGGATGGGGACACAGCTCTTTTCTTTGGGTTATCCGGAACAGGGAAGACAACCCTTTCTGCTGATCCGAAGCGCCTTTTGATCGGCGATGACGAGCATGGGTGGGATCAGGATGGCGTATTTAATTTTGAAGGCGGTTGTTATGCTAAATGCATCGACCTTTCTCCGAAAAATGAGCCCGACATCTATAAAGCGATCCGTAAAGGAGCGCTCCTGGAGAACGTTGTTTTAAATGAGAAGAATGAGCCGGATTATTCTTCAGATAAGAAGACTGAGAACACCCGGGCTTCATATCCCATTCATCATATTGATAATATTGTCCGTCCAACATCAAAAGGTGGGCATCCTTCAAAGATCATTTTCCTTACATGTGATGCATATGGCGTCTTGCCGCCGGTGGCTAAGCTTACCAAAGATCAGGCGATGTATCACTTCTTAAGCGGTTATACCGCGCGTGTGGCTGGCACTGAACTCGGGGTCACTGAACCTAAAGCCACGTTCTCTGCATGTTTTGGTCAGGCGTTCCTGCTATTGCATCCAACGCGTTATGCTAAGATCCTCGGCGAGCAGATGGACAAGCATGGTTCTCGTGCGTATCTGGTCAATACCGGATGGGTCCGTGGGAAATACGGAGTAGGCGAGCGCATGGACCTTCCGAGCACCCGTAAGATCATTGATGCGATCCTTGACGGGTCTATTGAGAAGTCAGAATGTGAGATCATGCCTGTCTTCAATTTCCAGATCCCAAAGACCCTTCTGGGGGTGGATAGCGCTATCCTTAATCCGCGCAATGGCTGGAAAGATAAGGCCGAATATGATAAGACATACTGTAAATTAGCTGAAATGTTCGTGGCGCATTTCAAGAACTTCACGGATACGGAAAAAGGCCGCACGCTCGTCGATGCAGGTCCTCAGATCGAAGAAGTATTATAATCATTGAGTATGGATACTATGCCCCCTCTATGGTCGTTTTGATCATAGAGGGGGTTTTCTATTCTTAAGTGGCATTATCCTGGAGTTTCCGTTATCATATTTTTCTTATCCAGCAGTGATCTTCCCTAAAAAAAGGTTTGTATGAAAAGCAGCATTACAGCGTTACTTATTTTTCTTTTGTTCACGGTCTCTGCTTCGGCGGATACTACGGCAAAGAAGGCCATACCACCTCGTCGTGGTGTTTTTATTACTGTCTTACAAGCTCCCCAGGCGCTTTCAAGCCGTGCGGAAATAGACCGTCTTGTAGAGTTTGCCGTTGCAACACGCATGGATGATATTTATATCCAGGTCTATCGTGCCAATCAGTCCTGGTTTGCCTCAACTGTTTCGGATGATTCCCCGTATAAATCATTTTTGGCATCAGTAGGCGAGGACCCCTTAGAGCTACTTATTGAACGAGCTCACGCCAAACACATTAAAGTACACGCCTGGCTTAATCTGCTCAGTTTAAGCAAGAACATAAAAGCACCTATTTTAAAGAAATTCGGCGTTGAAATCCTGACCAGGAATAATAAAGAGAAAATAAAGCTGAAGGATTATGAGATCGATAACCAATATTTCCTGGAACCAGGTGATCTGCGTGTCCGTCAGGAATTAAGCATCATGGTCGAAGAGTTGTTAAGCGCATATCCCAAGCTTGACGGCATTCAGTTCGACTACATCCGTTATCCCGATACAAACCCGCATTACGGTTATTCTGCGATGAACGCCTTACGTTATAAAGAAGCAACTAAAACAAAGACGATCATCGACACAAGCGTTGCGTGGCATCAGTGGAAACGCGATCAGGTCACAACCCTTCTTGAGAAATTGGTGAGAAAGACAAGGAAACTCCGTCCTGATATGGAAGTTTCTACGACCGGATGCTCAAGTTATATCCGCGCTTATGAAGAGGCTTTTCAGGATTGGCCGTCGTGGGTGAATATGGGTTTGGTTGATTTTGTAACTGTGATGACCTATCCCGACAATCCTACGCAATTTGATAAATATATTAAAGATGCTTTGCTGCGGGTAAATGATCCGGGGAAGATCAATATTACTGTGGGCGCCTATAAGCTCACAAAAGATCCTGCCATGTTCAAAAAGCAATGGGACCTTTGTGAGGCGATGAATAACGGCCGTTGTGTTCTTTTCCATTACGGCAATATCCTCGAAGTGCCGGTATTGAAGGATGCTCTTCTTCCATGACATCTTCAGCGCTTAAACAACATAAACGCGGTAGTGTCCGTGAAATGATCGCGATCGCCTTTCCCATGGTCGTTTCCCAGGCATGTGACACGATCATGATCTTTACGGACCGTTTGTTCCTGGCCAAGTTGGGGCCTGAACATATGAACGCTTCCATGGGTGGTGGATTGACCGCTTTTATGATGATGTCGTTCTTCATCGGGCTTACAAGTTATAGTACCGCACTTGTGGCTCAATATTACGGGGCAGGGAAGAAGGATAAATGCCCCCGTGTTACCACACAAGTCCTGCTTTTTTCTGCAATGGCGTATATCCCGATCCTCATGTGCCGTCCGTTGGCGCATCAGCTTTTCATCACCATGGGGATATCTCCGGAGCAAATGGAGCCTCAAAAAATTTATTTTGATATCCTTTTATTCGGCGTCATCATCAGTCTTTTTCGTCACAACCTGAGTTGTTTCTTTTCAGGCGTAGGACGTACAGGTGTCGTGATGATGGCGTCCTGTACGGCAATGATCGTGAATATCATCCTGAACTACGTTTTTGTTTTTGGGAAGTTTGGATGTCCCGCGTTTGGGATCGCTGGATCGGCTTATGGAACACTATTGGGAGGTTTAAGCGGTCTTCTAGTTTTGACGGGCGCTTATTTATCGCGTAAGAATCGTCTAGAATTCTCGATCAGTAAAGCTTTTCAGTTTGATGCTCTCATTGCCTCTCAGCTTTGGCGTTTCGGATTGCCGAGTGGAATAGATTTTCTTCTTAATATCTTTGCTTTTAACGCAACGGTCCTGATGTTTCACGCGCAGGGCTTGGTCACAGCGACCGCGGCCACGATCGTATTCAACTGGGACTTGGTCTCTTTTGTGCCGCTTATTGGTGTTGAGATCGGCGTCATGAGCCTGGTGGGGCGTGCTATGGGCTCTAAGGATCCCGACACAGCACATCGCTCTACTATGTCGGGTTTAAAGATGGGACTCGTCTATTCAGCCGTCATTTTATTCTTCTTTGTTATTTTCCCTGATGTATTAGTGAACATCTTCAGACCTGCGGGGCCGACTGATGTCTTTACAGCCGCGGCACCGCTTGCGATCAGCATGGTCCGGGTCGCTTCTATTTATGTCCTCGTTGAAGCGATGTTCGTTGTTTTTATTGGTGCTCTTCGTGGTGCAGGGGATACCTTTTGGGCCATGACGATCTCCGTATCCCTGCATTGGCTCATTGTCCTCATGCTTTTTATTATGTTCCATGTTTATCATTTCCCGCCTTTGGCTGGTTGGATCGTTATGGTCGCACTTTTCTTTATTTTCTCTTTTATTGTCCTTTTTCGCTATAACCTTGGGCATTGGAGAAAGATCCAGGTCATTGATCCAAGTGCGCCTGCGCTTTCTATCACCGACGGCCTGCATGAGCCAGCAGACCTTTGATCCTGTGTTTTTAAGATTTCTTTTATAATCCTTGTCAAAAACACTCTTTTATACGATAATTTGAAAGGTAGTTTTTTATTAATATGAAACTTATTAAAAGTTTCTAAAGGGAGGTTGTATGGGTTTCGGTCAAGGAAATGGTTTTGGTGGCGGTGGTGGTGGTAATTACAATAACGGTCCGAGAGAGACCCATAAGGCTGTTTGCGCCGAATGTCAGAAGGAATGCACAGTTCCTTTCAAGCCGAGCGGAACTCGTCCTGTTTATTGCCGCGAGTGTTTCGCGAAGCAAAAGGGCGGTCGCTAATAACGGTCTAGTTTTTACCAGCGTATCACAAGATCCCCGGGTAAGGATTCATCCTGCTCCGGGGATTTTTTTGTCTTCTTTTTATCTTGCGTCGCCAACTTTATTTTGTATAATTGGACAATATGTCAAACACATCAACACCGATCTGTTTTCTCTCCGGGGACGAGGCGCTGGCTAGATGTGCCTGGGAAGCTGGTTTAGCGTTTGCGGCCGCCTATCCCGGAACCCCATCGACCGAGATCCTAGAGACACTTGCCACATATCCTGAAGTTAATTCCCAATGGTCAGTAAATGAAAAAGTAGCCTACGAGGTTGCGTATGCCGCGGCAGTGGCCGGGGTGCGTTCTCTATATGCCTCAAAACATGTTGGTATTAATGTGGCGATGGACCCGCTCATGACCTCTGCTTATATGGGGGTGAACGCTGGCTTTATCGTCGTGACTGCGGATGACCCTGGGCTTCATTCATCACAGAATGAACAGGATAATCGTCTTGTGGCGCGTTTTGCAAAACTGCCGCTCCTTGAGCCGTCGAGCCCCGCTGAGGCAAAGGCTTTTGTGCCGTATGCTTTTGAATTAAGCGAGAAATTCGATACACCAGTCATGATACGTCTAACGACCCGCATTGCGCATACCAAAGAAAATGTTGTTACCGGCGAACGTCTGGAAAAAGCCCCGCGCGGGTTCACGCCTGACCCTGCAAAATATATCATGGTGCCGAAGAACGCTTTTAACCGTCATCTTGTGCTGGAAAAGAGATTGCTTTTATTGGCGGAGGAAGCCGAGAAAAGCCCGCTTAATACCGTTGAGATGAATGATACTACGCTCGGTATCATCACGAGCAGTGTCTCATATCTTTACGCTAAAGAGGTTTTTCCAAAGGCGTCATTCCTTAAGTTAGGCATGAGTTATCCTTTCCCTCAAAAGTTGATGAAGGATTTTGCCTCTAAAGTGGATAAGGTGTTGGTCATCGAGGAGCTTGAGCCTTTTATTGAAGAGGAAGTGGCACGTCTTGGCATTAAACATACCGCAAAGCATCCAAGTTGGCGCGTAGGGGAGCTTCGTCCAGAGGATATGAAGCCTCTTGCCGATGGTAAAGAGAGGGTTCTTGAAGCCTCGACGACCAGAAAACCTGTGATGTGCGCGGGATGTCCTCATCGCGGCGTTTATAGTGTTCTTAAGAAATTGAAGTTGACCGTGACCGGTGATATCGGGTGCTATACGTTAGGCGCATTGCCACCTTTAAGCGCTATTCAGACGTGTTTATGCATGGGTGCCGGGATCACGATGTTTGAAGGTTTCCGTAAAGTGTTGGGGAAGAATGTTGTCGGTGTTATCGGGGATTCGACGTTTGTTCATTCAGGCCTCACGGGGCTGGTGAGCGCGATCTATAATTTGACCAAGGGGGTCGTGATCATCCTGGATAATTCAACGACCGCCATGACCGGCACTCAGCCTAATCCATCGACGGGTGAGACCATTAAAGGCGTGCCTACGAAACAGCTCATCTTGGAAGACCTTTGTAAGGCATGTGGTGCGGATAATGTGGATGTGATATCGGCGTATGATACGGTCGGGATCGAAACCCTCATGCGTCAGCGTCTGGATGAGAATGCTTTTTCTGTTGTGATCGCGCGTACGCCATGTCGATTGATCCATCGTGCCAAACACGCTCAGGTATGTTTTAATGCGGATAAATGTAAGAAATGTTATTTATGCCTCAATGTTGGCTGTCCAGCGCTATCAAAGAATGAAAATGGTCTTATCGACGTTGATCACAGCCTTTGTGTCGGATGCTATGTATGTGCGGCTTCTTGTAAATTTGATTCATTAACACGGCCTAAAGAATGACCATGAACACTACCAATATTCTTTTTTGCGGCACCGGCGGACAAGGTGTGTTGAAAGCGGCTGAGGTCTGTGGCTGGGCGGCTGTCTTTGCCGGTTTTCACGCTAAGAAATCTGAAGTGCACGGTATGGCACAGCGCGGCGGGTCGGTCGAGTCGCATGTGCGTTTTGGAGAGAATGTTTTCTCTCCCTTGATCCCTAAAGGAAAAGCAGACATCCTTGTGGCCTTTCATTCAGGGGAAGAGGAGCGCATGCGTTCTTTCCTAAAAGAGGGCGGGATCAATTTGTTCTCTTTTATGATCAAGGCACATCAGAAAGAAATGCCGGCCATGTTCCTTAACACGTATCTTTTAGGTGTTTTGGCAGGTTATTTGCCTTTGCCTGAGGCCGCATGGTTAAAAGCCCTGGAACATGAATTCCAGAATAAGAAACTTAAGGAGAACATCGCCGTGTTCCTCGACGGCTGGAAGGATGCCAAATGATCTGGGATAAGAAAATCGAATGCGCCACACGTTCCACGATCCACAAGATCCACACCACACGCCTTAAGAAATTAGTTTCCACCCTCTCAAAAAGTAATCCGGTCTATCAACAAAAATTATCCGCGCTTGGCATTAAGCCATCGAACATTAAAGATATTACTGATATTAAGAAACTGCCGTTCACGATCAAAGAAGACCTGCGTGATAACTATCCTTTCGGTCTTTTTACAGACTTTGATAATACGGCAGAGATCCATGTTTCCAGCGGGACAACAGGAAATCCGACGGTCGTCGGGTACACCAAGGATGACCTTAAGCTGTGGGCAGATGTCATGGCACGTACTTTTGCACTTGCAGGCGCTCTTCCCGGCGATATGATCCAGATCGCTTATGGGTATGGTCTTTTTACGGGTGGGTTAGGGGCTCATTACGGCGCGCTTGAAATGGGCCTAAAAGTCATCCCCGCATCTTCAGGACAAAGCAAACGGCAATTAAAGTTAATGACAGACTTTAAACCGCGGATACTGGCGTGTACGCCGAGTTATGCGCTTTTTCTTTTAGATGAAGCCAAGAACCTTGGTCTTGATCCGCGTGCCAGTTCCTGGGAGATCGGTGTTTTTGGCGCCGAACCCTGGAGTGAGTCCATGCGTCAGCAGATCGAACATTCATGGAATATGCAGGCACTCGATGTATATGGCCTCTCTGAGATCATCGGGCCAGGTGTTTCACAGGAATGCCCGCATAAATGCGGACTTCATCTACAGTGGGATGTGTTCTATCCTGAGGTGATCGATCCAAAGACCGGAGAAGAGGTCAAGGAAGGCGAGCGTGGAGAACTGGTGATCACAACGCTGACCAAACAGGCCATGCCTCTGTTGCGTTATCGTACCCGCGATATCGTGACCATTAACTATGAAAAATGTATTTGCGGCCGCACGACGCCTCGCATCAGCAAGATCCTCGGGCGGACAGATGACATGCTCATTATCCGCGGGATCAATGTTTTTCCATCGCAGATCGAATATGTATTATTAAAAATAGAGGGGATCTCTCCCCATTATCTTCTGGTGGTCGATCGCAAAAACAACCTTGATGTGCTTGAAGTATGGGTTGAGGTCGATGAGAGGATGTTCTCTGATGAGATCAAACACCTGCGCGCTTTTGAGAATAAGATCAAATATGAGATCGAAACAGTGCTGGGGATCGATGTGACGGTCAAACTCGTTGAGCCTAAGACGATCGAACGCAGTGAGGGTAAAGCCAAACGCGTGATCGATAAACGGAAGATATAAGGAGCCCTATGACACATATCCAATTAGCTGTTTTTCTGGAGAATAAAAGAGGAAGGCTTCATGATGTCTGTGATCTCTTGGGTAAACACGGCGTTAATATCCGTGCGCTGACCGTCGCGGAGTCTGATAATTTCGGGGTGTTGCGTATCCTGGTCAAAGACGCGCATGCGACGGCAAAACTGTTGAAAGACAATGGTTTTGTGGTCAACGAGACCGAGGTCG
>DYQZ01000020.1 GCA_020719005.1 Candidatus Omnitrophus sp. | reverse complement strand
GAAGGTCGGGTTCAGCTACGAAGTACGGACCTGGATCGAGCAGAACGCCAATTTTTTTGCCGCGCTTAATCTTGAGAAATTCGCGATGTTCATTATCCTGACGCTTATCGTGCTGGTCGCCTCTTTTAATATCGTCAGCACCTTGATCGTGACCGTGACGTCTAAGACCAAGGATATCGGGATCCTGCGTTCTATCGGTGTTCCGGCGGGCGCGATCCAGCGGATCTTCACGTTGTACGGTCTGTCCCTCGGACTTATCGGGACTTTCTGGGGGCTGGTGGGCGGTCTGGGATTGACCTATATTCTTAAGGAGACCGAGCTTATTAAATTACCGGCGACTGTTTATTACATTGACCATTTGCCCGTGTCGATCCAGTTGTCGGACGTGCTTCTTATTTGTGGGAGTTCTATTTTGATCAGTTATCTGGCAACGGTCTATCCGTCGATGCGCGCCGCGCAGTTGGAGCCAGTTGAAGCATTGAGGTATCAATGATCATACTGAAAGCCGAGCAAATATATAAATCTTATACAGACACCCGGCGGAGGGTTGAGGTCATTAAAGGGCTTGATCTTGAGGTCGCTGAGGGAGAGACCGTTGCGATCGTTGGGCCTTCTGGTGCCGGGAAGTCAACGCTTCTTCATGTTCTCGGCGGGATCGATGTGCCGGATAAAGGGAGGGTATTCCTTGAAGGGAAAGATCTTTATCAGATGAATGATCGTGATCGTTCGGGCGTACGCAACCGTGATATCGGGTTCGTGTTCCAGTTCTACCATCTACTCCCTGAATTGTCGGCGATCGATAATGTGTTGTTGCCTGTTTTTATCAAGAAGAATGACAGCCGTCGTACGCCTGAAATGCTTGAGGCAGGGGTAGCGGCACTTAAGGATGTCGGACTTGTTAATCGTATGGAGCATAAGCCGTATCAGCTTTCCGGCGGGGAACAGCAGCGCGTTGCGATCGCGCGTGCGCTCATGAACAGGCCCCGTCTGGTCCTTTGTGATGAGCCGACAGGCAACCTTGACTCAGCGACGGGCGGTTCTATTATTGAACTGTTGATGGCTTTGAACAAGAAGATGGGACAGGCTTTTGTTATTGTAACGCATGATGAGGCGGTGGCAGTGCGCTGCCGTAAGGCCATCCATATGCGTGATGGGGTTCTTGTTGCAGGATAGTTTTGCTGGAAATGCGTTCTTGTGTCTGGAAGTATTGGATATAATAAAAATAATTGTGAGGAGCGGCATATGAAGATCTATTTAAATGGCAAGATGGTCGAGAAAGAAAATGCCCGGGTGTCGGTGTTCGACCACGGCCTTCTTTATGGAGACGGTGCTTTTGAAGGGATCCGTGCCTATAGCGGTGTGGTCTTCAGGCTGAAACAGCATATCGACAGGCTTTTTGAGACGTGCCATACCATGATGATCAATATCGGCATGACCAAGACAGACATGATCAAGGCAGTGGTGGCGACGCTTAAAGCGAACGGCCTTAGGGATGGATATGTCCGTCTGGTCGTCACACGTGGCGACGGGGATCTTGGGCTTGATCCGCGTAAATGCAAGGGGGCACCCAATGTTATTATCATTGCGGATAAGATCACGTTGTATCCCGAGGAGCTTTATAAGAACGGATTGACGATCGTGACGGTCCCGACGTTGCGTAATCATCCCGAATCGCTGAATCCTCAGCTTAAGTCGCTTAATTATTTGAACAATATCATGGCTAAGATCGAGGCGAATAATGCCGGTGTGCCTGAGGCGATCATGCTCGACGGGAGCGGTTATGTCGCGGAGTGCACGGGGGATAATATTTTCATGTTTAAGAATAAGGTCCTAAAGACACCTTTGCAGGGGCGTTTGCGTGGGATCACGCGCGATACGGTCATGGAGCTTGCAGAAAAGAAGCTCAAACTAAGCGTGGAAGAAACGTGGATCACGCGGCATGAATTCTTTAATGCCGAAGAGGTTTTCTTGACGGGGACCGCGGCTGAGCTTATCCCGGTGGTCAAGATCGACGGGCGCGTGATCGGTTCTGGTAAGCCTGGTCCAGTGACATTAAAGCTTCTTAAATTGTTCCATCAGACCGTGCGTAAAGATGGTGTTAAGTTTTGATATTGGGAAGATCGGCAGTGGGAATGCTAAAGAAGGCATATTATGAAATGTGACAAGTGCACCAAGAAAGCAACAGTACACCTGACCGAGATCGTCGACGGAAAGGTGATGGAGATGCATTTGTGTGAAGAGTGCGCGCGTGAACAAAGTTCACATATGGAACAGCAGTTCGGGTTGGCAGACCTGTTGGCGGGCTTGACGGATTTTGGCAAGCAAGTGCCTGAGGTGCAGAAAGACGGATCAGCGTGTCCTAAATGCGGTTTAACGTATGAGGATTTTCGTAAATTCGGGCGTTTCGGCTGTGCGGATTGTTATATCGCCTTTAAAGCGCAGTTGAAAACACTGCTTAAAAAGATCCACGGGTCAAGTGTCCATTTGGGGAAAAAGCCACTTATGATCGTTCCGATCGACGACGCATCATCGGATACGGCCGTTGTTGTTGAGGATAAGCCGACCGTTAAGGTTGTTGTAAAGACAGTGCCGGTGCTGGTCGTTGAGACGCCGGATACGCTCCGTCATGAGATGCGTAAGGCGATCGAACGTGAGGATTTTGAAGAAGCCGCGCGCTTGCGCGACCGTATTCGTGATATGGAAGAAGGGGGTGCGCATGGAGCTGAATGATCTGGCACATCACACAGGAGAATGGCTTAAGGGGACAGGGCCTTATGCCAATATTGTCCTTTCTTCGCGGATACGTTTGGCGAGGAACCTTCGGACATTCCCGTTCACGAATAAAGCTTCAAAAGAAGATCTTGAGGCGATCATGGCATCGATCTTTAGCGCGTTCGCAAGTGAAGCGATGGCCAAAGAATTGACGTTCTTTCGTTTGAATGAACTTGATAATACGGACAGGCAATTTCTTGTCGAGCGTCATTTGATGAGCCATGACCATGCTTCAAATCCGCAAGGCCGTGGACTTGTTGTCTCAAAGGACGAGTCTTTGTCGGTCATGGTCAATGAAGAGGATCATCTGCGTATCCAGATCATGCAGTCTGGTTTTAATATGGCGTCAACGTGGGAAGCGGTCGACCGGGTGGATAATGCGCTTTCTCAAAAGTTGCCGTATGCTTTTTTACCGGAGTGGGGTTTTCTGACCGCCTGCCCGACGAATACCGGGACAGCGATGCGCGGGTCGGTGATGCTGCATTTGCCGGCATTGGTCATGACGCGACAGATCACCAAGGTGCTTGATGCGATCGCCAAGCTGAGTTTTGCGTCCCGTGGTTTTTACGGCGAGGGCACCCAGGCGATCGGGAATTTTTATCAGATATCAAATCAGGTTTCGCTTGGACATAGTGAGACGGATATCATCCAGAATATCAACGGGCTTATCCGTCAGATCATTGAGCAGGAGGAGCAGGCAAGGCAGGCGCTTCTGGTACAGAATCGTTCGACGATGGAAGATAAGGTCTGCCGTGCATGGGGGATCCTCAAGAATGCCCGGACGATCTCGAGCCAGGAAACGATCGAGCTGTTGTCTATGGTGCGCCTGGGGGTGGATGTGGGGATCATCCAGGAGCTTGATCATAAGACATTGAATGAACTTTTTATCATGATTCAGCCCGCGCATTTGCAGAAGATCGAGGGTAAGAAATTGAATACATTCGAGCGGGATACAAAGCGTGCGGATGTTATCCGCGGAAAATTAAACGGTAAGACGTAATTTTTTTAAGGAGGCAAGATGTTCAATCGATTCACAGAACGTGCACGGAAAGTGATCGTTTTCGCTAAGGAAGAGGCACGTCGTTTTAATCATGATTATATCGGGACAGAGCATCTTTTGCTCGGCCTTATCAGGGAAGGTGAAGGTGTGGCTGCCGCGGTCCTTCAGAAGCTAGGGGTGGACCTTGAATCGATCCGTATCGAGGTCGAGAAGCTGGTCCAGCCAGGGCCTCAGACGCAGGTCGTCGGAGATATCCCTTTTACACCGCGTTCCAAGAAAGCCTTGGAATTGGCGGCAGAAGAGGCGCGGGCATTGGGACATAATTATATCGGCACCGAGCATTTACTCTTAGGACTGGTCAAGGAAGGCGAGGGTATGGCGTATCGTGTCCTCTTGAACCTTGGGCTTGATCTTGGCAAATTGCGCAATGAGGTCATGGAATTATTAGGCAATGGTATCCCCGGTTATGGTCAGCGTGGCGAAGATCAGTCACAACAGCGTCCGGCAGGGGCTGCGAGTGGCCCGCAGGCTGCTGCACCACAACAACCGAACACGAAAACACCGGCGATCGACGCCTATGGGCGTAATTTAAATAAATTCGCCAAGGATGGGAAATTGGATCCTGTGATCGGACGTCAATCCGAGATCGAGCGTGTGATCCAGGTGCTGTCCCGCAGGACAAAGAATAATCCCGTGCTTCTGGGTGAAGCCGGTATCGGAAAGACAGCGATCGTCGAAGGATTGGCCCAACAGATCGTCGCGGGAGAAGTGACGGAAGTACTGCGTGATAAGACGATCGTGGTGCTTGACCTGGCGATGATGATCGCGGGGACCAAATACCGCGGCCAGTTCGAGGAGCGTATCAAGGCGGTCATGGAAGAACTGAAACGTAACGGTAAGCTCGTGCTCTTTATTGATGAGATCCATACGCTCGTTGGGGCAGGCGCGGCAGAAGGCGCTATTGACGCGGCGAATATCTTAAAGCCGGCACTAGCGCGCGGCGAGATCCAGTGTATCGGTGCGACGACGCTCGATGAGTATCGTAAGAATATTGAGAAAGATGCGGCGTTGGAACGTCGTTTTCAGACGATCCATGTCTTGCCTCCGACGGTTGATCAGACCGTGCAGATCCTTAAAGGTTTGCGCGATCGGTATGAAGCGCATCACCGTGTTAAGTATTCCGATGAGTCGTTGGTCGCGGCGGCCCAATTATCGGATCGTTATATTACAGGACGTTTTTTACCGGATAAGGCAGTGGATGTGATCGATGAGGCGGGCGCCTGTGCGCGTCTTAAGGCGATGGTGACGCCGGATGATATCAAGAAACTTGAGGAACAGATCGAGGATCTGCGCAAGGAGAAAGAATCGTTCATCAAACGCCAGGATTTTGAGAAAGCGGCCCAGCTGCGTGATCAGGAGCGCGATGTGCGCGAGAAGATCGAAAAGCGCCGTTCAGAGTGGATGGGCAAGCGTGATGATGTGTCTTTGGTCATCGGGCATGAGGAAATATCCCGCGTTGTTTCCCAGTGGACAGGGGTTCCTCTGATCCGCCTCGAGGAGAAAGAAACAGAGCGCCTGCTTAAGATGGAGGATCATCTTTCCAAGGCTGTTATCGGCCAGGAAGAAGCGATATCGGCGATCGCGCGCGCAGTGCGTCGTTCACGGGCCGGCATCAAGAATCCTCGTCGTCCTATTGGTTCGTTCATTTTCTTGGGGCCTACGGGCGTGGGTAAGACGCTTTTGGCACGGGCACTTTCGACGTTCATGTTCGGGGATGAGAATGCGCTTATACAGATCGATATGTCCGAATACATGGACAAATACAATGTATCGCGTCTCGTCGGAGCGCCTCCGGGGTATGTGGGCTATGAAGAAGGCGGACAGTTGACCGAGAAAGTGCGCCGTCGTCCATATTCGGTCATTTTGCTTGATGAGATCGAGAAAGCGCATGCGGATGTATTTAATATTCTTTTGCAGGTCCTTGAGGACGGCCGTTTGACGGACTCGCTTGGTCGTGTCGTGGATTTTCGTAATACGATCATCCTGATGACATCGAACATCGGCGTGGATCTTTTAAAGAAGCAAGGTTCGTTGGGTTTTGCGACGCGTACTGAAGAAGAAACGTATGAAAAGATGAAAGAAAAGCTTCTCAGTGACGTCAAAAAGGCGTTCAAGCCGGAGTTCCTTAACCGTATCGACGATACGATCGTATTCAAGTCACTGACCAAGGAGCATTTGTATAAGATCATTGACCTTGAGATCGACGGTATCCGCAAGAGGATCCAGGAAAAGGGTATTGAGATCGAATTTGCGCAGGATGCGATCGATTTCCTTATTGATAAAGGCTTTGATCCTGTGTTCGGAGCGCGGCCGCTGAAGAGGACTATTCAGCGTTACCTTGAGGATCCAATGTCGGAAGCGATCATTTCCGGTAGTTTTAAGACAGGATCAAAGGTCGTTGTTCGTGCGGATAATGACAAGTTGTCTTTTGTCGGATAAGCATGAATAAAAAGGCATTCGTTCTTTGTCTTTTTCTATTGGGCATGAGTTTTTCTGCTCATGCGGTAGGGGCGAGTGTGGTCGTGCCTTTTAACGGGATGATCGACCTTAATGCCGGCAAGCTGGAAGTTCATTTTGGCGGACAAGAGGCTCCGTCAGCTCATGTGAAGATCGAACGCCCCCTCGCGGGGCAGTTCCATGTGAATATCGATCTTAATCATGTTCCGACCCCGTTGTGTGATCTGGCGACCGTTATCGACGGAGAACTTAAGATATCCGGAGCTGACCGTGGACATCGGGAATTTACGGGATGGCTTAAGAGTCAATACACGTTGTTAGACCATAAGCCCGCTTATGATCTCCAGACGGCATTTGCGGTCAAAGACCGTAAACTTTATATTGATCTTCTTGAGTTCGGTTTCTTGTCAGCGCGGGGGGAGCTAGGACTTACTAAAGACCGTCCGGTCTCTTTATGGATCGATCTTCTTCCGGTGGATATCGAAGAAGCTCTTGCGTTATTAGGATATGGTGAGGAAGCTTTCGAGATGACAGGTATGGCGTCGGGGACGCTCAATATCGAAGGACCTTTGCGTCGTCCCGGCATCAAAGGCAAGTTGTCGTTCTATAACGGTGAGTTAAAAGCATATCCGTATGAGAATATTCTGCTTCAGTTCGAGGGGACGTATCCGGTCATCACACTGAAAGAATCAAGAGTGAGCCAGATGAGTGGGTTCAGTTTCAATCTGGCAGGGTCAGTGGATCTCTTGAAGTTGGATCGTTTGCCGGTGCAGTTGAAAGAACTCAAGAGAACTCCGATCGTTTCAGGTGCGGATGTCAATAAACGGGAATGGGTCTTTAAGCGTGTGAGTGAGGGAGATGCGGTGACTGAGATGAAGTATCTTTTTCTTAAGGATGACCGGGGGGATACTGAGGGCGTTCTTGGGTTTGAAAGGAAGATCGGTTTTTAGTTGTTGGATGGGAAGAGGGATACAGGAACATGATAAAGGCTATTACGACGCGTACGCGCGGGTATCTGACGGGGTTCTTTTCTTACGCCGGAGAGTTGTCGCTCTTGCTGGTGAAGACGCTTTTATGGACCGTGACTCCGCCGTTCAACCGTTATCGTTTTCTGGCCCAGGCCAAACGCGTCGGGCCGGGAAGCTTTTTGATCTCTTCTTTGGTTGCGCTTTTTATCGGCATGATCATCGCGCTTCAAATGGCCTACATGATGCTCCGCCTTTCGGCCGAGATCTATATTCCCAATGTGATCGCGGTGGCCTTAACGCGTGAATTGGGGCCCGTATTGACGGCGCTTATTGTGGCCGGCCGTATCGGAGCGGGGATCACGGCGGAAGTCGGATCAATGGTTGTAAGCGAACAGGTGGATGCGTTGCGTGCTTTTGCGGTGAACCCGGTACGTTATCTTGTTGTGCCGCGGTTCTGGGCATTGGTCTTGATGTTGCCGGTGCTTACTGTTTTTGCGGTGCTGATCGGGATCTTTGGCGGATTTTTGATCTGTTATTTTAAGCTCGATATCAGTGCTTTTATGTATTGGCAGATGGTCGTGGATTCGCTCGCTGTCAAGGATGTGGTGACAGGCCTTGTTAAGACCGTGCTCTTTGCAATGATCATTGCGCTCGTGGGATGCCACGAGGGATTAAAGTCTGAGGGTGGTGCGGATGGCGTTGGGCGGGCGACGACCATGTCTGTGGTGAGATCTTTTATCATGATCATCATGTTTGATTGCTTGTTCACATTCATTTTTTATTTTTTATTTAACGCATAGGATCATTGTGATCGAGATCAAATCACTTTATAAAACATTCGATCAGGTCCAGGTCCTCAATGGACTGAATTTGTCGGTCAAAGACGGTGAGACCAAGGTGATCATTGGTCGTTCTGGTGCAGGGAAAAGTGTGCTTTTGAAAGCCATTGTCGGTATTATTCGTCCTGACAGCGGGTCGATCCGTATCAACGGAGTTGAGGTGGTAGGTTTGCCTGACATTCAATATGACGCGGTGCGTAAGAATATAGGGTTGGTGTTCCAGGGCGGGGCTCTTTTTGATTCGCTGAATGTGGGTGAGAACGTTGGGTTCGTGCTCGATGAATTTTCCCGTATGAAGGCATCTGAGAAACGCGAACGTGTGGCGCATGCGCTGTCACTAGTGGGTCTTAAAAAGATCGAGAATATGATGCCTTCTCAGTTGTCAGGCGGGATGAAAAAGAGAGTATCGCTGGCGCGTGCTTTGTGTATGGAGCCCAAGATCCTGTTGTATGATGAGCCGACGAGTGAAGTGGACCCGATCACGGCGGATGCGGTCGACAATCTGATCGTGGAGATGAGCCGTAAGTTGAAAGTGACATCGATCGTAGTGACGCATGATATGAACGTGGCATATAAGGTCGCGGATTCGATCGCCATGTTCTATCACGGGCAGGTCATTGCGGATGGGACGCCCCAGGAGATCCGTTCGTCCCGGCATCCGGTCGTGCATCAGTTCATTAACGGTGCATCAGAAGGCCCGATCACCGAAGATGAGAGTATGAAATTTGGGCATATAAAATAACCCAAAACAAGGGGAAGAATATGGCGCGCGAGTCTGGTTTGGAATTGAAGGTTGGTCTTTTTGTTATTACCGCGATCGCGTGTCTGGTCGTTTTTATTTTTTCGATCAGTGATTTCTCTGTCTTCAAAAAAGGCTGGACCTGCAGCGCGTCGTTCCATTTTGCTAACGGCCTTAAGAAGAATGCACCTGTGAGAGTGGCGGGTGTAGATGCCGGGCATGTGCGCAGTATCATGGTCGCATATGATGTGGTGTCACATGAACCTAACGTGATGATCGAGATATGGCTTGATGGCGTGATGCGTTTGCCGGATGATTCACGCTTTTTGATCAATCAGCTGGGGATCCTGGGAGAGAAATATTTGGAGATCATGCCCGGTGCATCTTCTGGGCTGATCGCGCCCGGTGCGGTCATTGTCGGGGAGGATCCTGTTGCGATGGATGCGATCACCAAGACCATTTCCATGGCCGGCACCAAACTGAACACGACACTTGATAGCATCAACAACGGCATATTATCGGATGCGAACAAGCAATCGCTGGCCGTAACGCTTGCTAATATTGCGGCGATCAGCGAAGGTATCAAAATGGGCGAAGGCACGATCGGGAAATTCCTGACAGATAAAAGTGTTTATGAGAATCTGGATGAACTAAGCGCGGACCTGAAAGCTAATCCGTGGAAATTATTTTATCGTCCAAAGGGAAAGAAATAATGGCATTAAAGCCAAAAGCATCCTCAAAAGTAGTTTTTAACTGTCAGTCTTGCGGCTATGAATCATCCCGCTGGCTTGGCAAATGTCCGGGGTGCGGCGGATGGAATTCGTTCGTGGAAGAGAAAGCTGTTCCTAAGGTCCAGTCCGTCGGGAATAGAGGCGTGCTTGTGGCGGCGTCCGCGGCGCCAGTGTTGTTGTCGGACATTGTTTCGGGTAATGAAGCGCGTTATGAGACGGGCCTGAAAGAATTTGACCGTGTGATGGGCGGCGGGATGGTTGTCGGTTCCGTAACGCTTATTGGCGGAGACCCGGGGATCGGTAAATCAACGATCGCACTGCAGGCCGGATGTCTTTTGGGAAGCCAGGGGAAAAAAGTTCTTTATGTGAGCGGGGAAGAGTCAGTCGCACAGACAAAGATGCGTGCTGACCGGATCATCAAGAAAAGCCCGGCGTCATTTTATATTGTTAATCAGATCGATCTGAACGTGATCATCGAGGCGATCGATAAGCTTCAGCCGCAGGTTGTCGTGATCGATTCGATCCAGGTCATTTATGATCCGGCGCTAGGTTCAAGCCCAGGCAGTGTCAGTCAGGTACGGGAATGCGCGTCGATCCTGACCCAGCTGGCGAAATCAAAAGGGATCTCGCTGATCATTATCGGGCATGTGACCAAAGACGGTGCGATCGCGGGCCCACGGGTGCTTGAACACATCGTGGACACGGTCCTGTATTTTGAAGGGGAGCGTTATTCGGCGTACCGCGTGTTGCGGGCGGTCAAGAACCGTTTTGGTTCGACCAATGAATTGGGTGTTTTTGAAATGACGTCTGATGGACTAGCCGAGGTGCTTAATCCGTCGGAGATATTCCTGGCAGAGCGTGCGAAAGATTCATCAGGATCGATCGTGACCCCTATTCTCGAGGGAACACGTCCTTTTCTGGTCGAGGTGCAAGGGCTTGTGTCACGTTCAGCCTTTGGGATGGTCAGGCATAAAGCGCAGGGGTTTGATGCGAATCGTTTGGCGCTTCTCGTCGCGGTACTGGAGAAACGCCTCGGGTTGCGGCTTGAGGATCAGGATATTTTTCTTAATATCGTGGGCGGCGTCAGGGTGGAGGATCCGGCTGCGGATCTTTCGGTGGCGCTTGCGGTGGCCTCCGCATTCCTGGACCGTCCTCTCGGGTCTGAGACCGCGGTCTTGGGTGAGGTTGGGTTATCCGCCGAGGTCAGAAGTGTGGCACATATTGTGGCGCGTTTGAACGAAGCGGAGAAATTGGGGTTTAAGCGTTGTATCGTTCCGAAGAATAATTTAAAGGCGCGCGGGGATATCAAGCCTAAAAAGATGGAATTGATCCCCGTGTCCCATGTCAAAGAAGCGCTCGATTGCCTAAGTCGTTAGAGGCCGCATAGGCCGGAAAGAGGAGGACCATGACATTATTATTTATCCGTATTTTCTTCGTGGTGTTAAGCAGTGTGGTCGGTTTTCTTATCGGTGGGATCTATAATTATGAGATCATGGGTATCCTTTTTGGCGCACTCGGCGCGGCGTCATTCATTGTGCTTGAAATGATGATGAAACAGGTGTCTGTGCGAGGGCTTTCAAGCGTGGTCTTTGGTTTGTTATTTGGTATCATCATGGCCAAAATGCTCGCGGATATCCTCCATTTGCTTCCTTATGGCGAGACGTTCCATGCGTCGCTGCGCGTGATACTAACGATCTTTTTCTCTTATCTCGGCGCGGTGATCGCGCTTCGCGGCAAAGATGAATTCAATCTGATCATCCCATATGTTCGTTTTCGTCGGACGGATTCAAAGGAGAATGTTGTTTTGCTGGATACCAGTGCCATTATCGACGGGCGTGTGGCGGATATTTACCGCAGTCATTTTCTCTCGGGAAGGCTTGTGGTGCCGCGTTTCGTCCTGCATGAACTTCAGCGCCTCGCGGATTCCGAGGACGATCTTAAACGTCAGCGCGGACGCCGCGGGCTTGATATCCTGCGTGCGATGCAGAAAGACACCACGGTCGATGTGCGCATCCATGAGGATGATCTTCCGGGCGAACATGAAGTGGACCTCAAGCTGGTCAAATTATCCAAGATCCTGGAAGCGCGTTTCTGCACAACGGACTTTAATTTGAGCCGGATGGCGACCATCCAGGGCGTTGAGGTCTTGAATATCAATGACCTTGTCAATTCAGTGAAACCCGTGGTGTTCTCGGGCGAGGAAATGTATGTGCATGTGATCAAGGAAGGCAAGGAAGATAATCAGGGTATTGCGTATCTTGAGGACGGCACCATGGTCGTTGTCACGGAAGGCAGGCGCTGCCTAGGGCAGAAGATCAAGGTTGTTGTGACATCTGTATTACAGACGCAGGCCGGCCGCATGATCTTTGCCAAGGCGGTCTAACGATGAATGTCTGGGCGATCATTCCTACCGCCGGAACAGGATCGAGGTTTGGTGCTGCGGTCCCAAAGCCTTTGGTGGACCTGAAAAGCAAGCCTGTCATTGCACGAACACTTGATGTGTTTGAAAAGAACGCGGCGGTGGCAGGGGTTGTGCTCATTGTTCATCCGGATTTCCGCAAGGAATATGAGATGATCATTGACCGGTTCGGTCTAAAGAAGGTGAAGGCGGTTGTCGACGGCGGCGCAACCCGGACCCAGTCAGTGCGTCTGGGGTTGGCGGCTCTTCCTGAGAATGTCGATGTGGTAATGGTCCACGACGGAGTAAGACCATTGGTATCAGATGTGCTTATTGAACGGGGTTTAAAAGCGATCGTAACGGATAAGGCCGTTGTGGCCGCGGTGCAGGTCAAGCCGACACTGAAAGTGGTTGATCCCGTGACATTTGTGGTGCGCGAGACCCTTGATAGGACACTGGTTTGGGAAATACAGACGCCTCAGATCTTTGAGCATTCCTTGTTACGGCGAGCATATGCGGATGATGTGACCGCAACAGATGATGCTGCGCTCGTTGAAGCACTCGGCGTTGAAGTAAAGATATTTACGGGCGATCATATGAATATCAAGATCACGACACCAGAGGATCTTCTGATCGCGGAAGCTTTTCTTAATTCACGAACATAAGGAAGTTTTATGTCACAACCGGGATGGTATAAACCAACAGATTATCGTTCAGGGATAGGCTATGATGTTCATCCTCTCGTCGAAGGACGGAAACTAGTATTGGGCGGCGTTCTGATCCCGCATGCCAAAGGACTCAAAGGGCATTCTGATGCGGATGTGCTGTTGCATGCGATCATGGACGCTGTTCTGGGTGCGGCGGGGCAGGGAGATATTGGCGAGCATTTTCCTGATACGAGCAGTAAATACAAGAATATTTCAAGTTTGCTTCTCCTTGAGCGCGTGCGCAAACTTATTGAAGCCAGCGGGCTTAAAGTCGTGAATGTCGATTGTGTCCTGTTGGCAGAGACGCCCAAGATCAAGAAGTATAAGCTTTTGATGAAAGAGAACATTGCCAAGGCACTCGGCATTGAAGCGTGCCATGTGAATGTGAAGGCCACGACCAATGAAGGGCTTGGGTTCGTAGGCCGCAAGGAAGGCATGGCGGCCTACGCGACAGCGGTCGTCCGTTCGACGGAGCATTGAAGGAAATATTTAAGGAGACCCTATGATCTTTATTTTATACCCCATCGTTATTTTCTGGCTGGTCACTTTTTTGTTCTTTTATAAGGATATCAAGGCGATCCAGGAACGGGATCCGGCCGCGACATGTATTTGTGAGATCGTGCTTTTGTATTCCGGGTTGCATGCTGTTGTTTTGCATCGCATGGCACACGGATTATGGAAGATGAAGATCCCGCTTTTACCGCGCATTATCTCACAGTTCGCGCGTTTCTTGACGGGCATTGAGATCCACCCAGGTGCCAGGATCGGCACAGGGCTTTTTATTGATCACGGCTCAGGAGTTGTGATCGGCGAGACCTCGATCATTGGGGATAATGTGACGCTGTATCAGGGGGTCACGCTCGGCGGAACAGGTAAAGAGACAGGCAAGCGCCATCCGACTTTGGAAGATAATATTGTTGTCGGCTCGGGCGCGAAAGTCCTTGGCAATATCACGATAGGCAAGGCTTCTTATATCGGAGCGAACGCTGTTGTCCTAAAAGATGTGCCGCCGAACTCGACGGTGGTTGGCGTTCCGGGCCATATCACCAAACAGGACGGGGAAAAGCTTGATAAGCGTTTTGCCCATGCTGAGATATTGGACCCGATCACCGAAGATATCGATGAATTAAGCCGACGTATTGAGCAACTGGAAAAGAGGAAGTAATGGAGCTTTATAATTCACTGACACGCAAGCGCGAGACCTTACAGCCAGCGCCGGCAGTGATCAATATGTATTCTTGTGGCGTGACGGTGTATGACAAGTGTCACATCGGCCATGCCCGTTCGCTTTATACGTTCGACACATTGGTTAAATACCTGCGTTACCGCGGGTATGCGGTCAAGTTTGTGCGGAACATCACGGATGTGGATGACAAGATCATTGCCAAGGCGAATCAGCTGGGGAAAACATTTGATGAGGTCGTTCACGAGAACATTGATCTATATTACAAGGATATGGCCTCTCTTGGTCTGAAGCCTGCTGATGTTGAACCGCGTGCGACGGAGAATATACCGCTCATGATCGCCCACATTGAGGGGCTTCTTAAAAAAGATCATGCGTATGTTTCTCGTGGGGATGTTTATTTCCGGGTGCGTTCGTTCCCGTCTTACGGGAAACTTTCAGGCCAGAGCATTGATAAGATGCTTGAGGCTGTGCGCGTAGATAAGGATGAGAAGAAAGAAGACCCATTGGATTTTGTGTTGTGGAAAGCCGCTAAACCAGGCGAGCCTTCGTGGCCGTCCCCGTGGGGTGCGGGACGTCCGGGGTGGCATATTGAATGTTCGTGCATGAGCATAAAACATCTGGGGACAGAAACTTTGGATATCCATGCCGGCGGACGCGACCTCGTTTTTCCTCATCATGAGAATGAGATCGCCCAGGCTGAGGCGCTTACTGGAAAAACATTCGCTAAAATGTGGATCCATCACGGGCTTTTGACTATCGACGGACAGAAGATGTCCAAGTCGCTCGGCAATTTTATTACGGTGCAGGATGCTTTAAAGCAACATTCGGTAAGTGCACTTAAATTATTCTTTCTATCGACGCATTATGCCAGTTCCATTGATTACAGTGCAGGGAAATTAGTCGATATGGAAAAAGGAGTGGCCAGATTCAGAGCCCTTATCCTTCGTGCGGGGCAGTTCTCCGTGGGAGGGGCGCTCCCGGTCCAGGATGTGCCTTTCCTGAAAGAAGCAAAAGCAAAGATCATGGCAGCGCTCGACGAGGATTTCAATACAGCCGCGGCTTTGGGCCATTTCTTCGATCTATTGACAGCAGCCAACCGTTTTATCGACCAGGGCAAACAAGACGATCGTTTTGAAGGAAGCGTGAAGGCGGTTGCTCTGGTATTAAAAGAAATATTGGAAGGCGTCTTGGGCATAACGCTAGATGAGGCCGTTTCGGAGGTGTCAGATGAAGAAACCTCACTTTTGAATGAACGCATTGAAGCGCGTAGATCCAAAAATTGGAAGCGTTCAGATGAATTGCGCGATCTCTTGAAGTTTAAAGGCATTCTCGTTGAGGATGGTAAGGCCGGACAAACTTGGCGTAAAATATAATGGAATGGGGTCATCAACGGAGGCAAAAGGTATGAAAAAAGAATTAAGAGAGCGTTTTGCTGGATATCGCGCGGGAAAAAGTCTTAAATGGACTGAGACTGAAAAGAATCTGCTTAAGGCATTCGCCGGCGAGTCCCAGGCGCGTAATCGTTATAATATGTTCGCGGGTGTTGCATTGGAAGAAGGTTACGGGCAGATCGCGGCGATCTTTGATGAGACGGCCCACAACGAGAAGCATCATGCTCAGGTCTTTTTTGCGTTCCTTGAAGGTGGTGCTGTTGAGATCGCGGCAGCTTATCCGGCCGGGAAAGTGGGAACGACCGAAGAAAATCTCATGGCCGCGGCTGAAGGCGAGCATGAAGAATTCGTTGAGCTCTATCCTCATTTCGCGGATGTGGCTGAGAAAGAAGGTTTCATCAAGATCGCCAATCAGTTCCGCATGATCGCGAAGATCGAGAAAGAACATGAAGAGCGTTACCGAACGCTGGCGGCTAATATCCGTGACGGAAAAGTTTTCGCGAAAGATGTGGAAACGGCTTGGGTATGTCGTGAGTGCGGGCATATCCATACATCCAAACAGGCGCCTGCGGCGTGCCCGACCTGCCAGAGCCCGCGGAGTGTGTTTGAGGCAAGGGTACTTAATTATTAAGTGATAGTTAGGAAAATGTTCCGGGTTGTTAATTGACCTGATAACGAAGCAGCAGTATGGACATAAGGAGGCGAAGATGAAGATCATTAATGAATTCAAAGCTTTTGCAATGCGCGGCAATGTTGTTGATATGGCGGTCGGTATCATTATTGGTGCCGCGTTCGGTAAGGTCGTCAACTCAATGGTGTCTGACCTTTTGATGCCACCATTAGGGTTTCTGGTCGGCGGGGTTGATTTCAGCAAATTAGAGTGGGTCATTAAAGCGGGCGGGGTCACGACTGATCCGGTGAGCATCAAGTATGGGTTATGCATTAATGCGATCATCAGTTTTATCATTGTGGCGCTGGCCACGTTCATTTTGATCCGGGGGATGAACTCATTGCGTATCAATGAAGCGGAAAAACCAACTGTCCCCGTGGTTCCTGCTTCGCCGACGACAGAAGAGTTATTATTGACCGAGATCCGTGATCTCTTAAAAAGAAAATAAAGAGCATGTTCAAGGGAAAGTTCATCACATTCGAAGGTTCCGAAGGTTGCGGCAAGAGTACTCAATCCAGGTTCCTGCTGGAATATCTGCAGAAAAAAGGTTGTTCGGCCAAGCTTATCCGTGAGCCCGGCGGAGTTGTTATCAGCGAGAAAGTGCGCGAGATCCTCCTTGATAAAGCAAATACCGCAATGAACAAAGAATGTGAAACACTGCTTTATATGGCGGCGCGTGCGCAGGTCGTGGAAGAAGTGATCATTCCTGAGCTTGAGCGCGGGACGATTCTTGTGTGCGATCGTTTTCTCGATTCAACAGTGGCGTATCAGGGATATGGTTGCGGCGTTGAGGTCGAGGCGATCAAGTCAATGGGGCTTTTTGCGACCAAAGGCGTTCAGCCGGACTTGACGTTCTTTCTGGACCTTGATACAGAAGAAGGTTTACGCCGTCGTGGAACAGAGCGTGACCGGATCGAGCTTCGTTCTAAGGAATATCATGATAAGGTGCGCCGTGGGTATCAAGAGATCGCGCGTAAAGAGCCCAAGCGTGTTATTTTGATCGACGGAACAAGGACAAGGGAAGATATCTTTAACGAGATCAAAGAGCGTGTTGAGGCGTTGATCAAATGAAGACCGTTGCGGCTCCTTTTGTGAATAATAGCGTTATCCTGCAGTTCGCTGAATTAGGAAGAAGCGGGCATCTGGCGCATGCTTACCTTTTTACAGGTGAACGGGGGAGCGGAAAGTTCACGACAGCACTTGCGGTGGCTAAAGTCCTTAATTGCGAAGCGGGGAGCGCTCCGGCTGGATGTGTGTGTGCGTCCTGTCATAAGATCGATGCCGGTAATCATCCGGACATTTTTATTATTGAGAAGCCCGAGGAGAAGACCGAGATCGTGATCGGTCAGATCACGCCAAGGCCAAGTCAGCCGTATCAGCCGTTATTGCCATGGCTGTCGGTCAAGGCTTTGGAAGCCAGGGTGAGGGTTGTGATCATCAAAGACGCTGATCTGTTGAACGCGGAGGCGTCAAATGCTTTCTTAAAGACGCTGGAAGAGCCGGTGCCTGGGACGTTGTTCATTCTGACCACAGCGGTTCTCCGGGATATATTGCCGACTGTCAGATCCCGTTGCCAGCAGATCCAGTTCATGCCCTCGTCTTATTCTCACCTTGCCGAGAGGACTCAAAGTGGGTATGATGGTGAGCTTTCATCCAAGGTTAAAGCAGCAAATACGTTCATTGACGGTTTTATCTTAGCGCGTATTGATGATAAGGACCTGAAGGCTTTTGTTGAAGACAAGGATGAGGCACGGTTGTTGATAGAGACGGTCCTTATGTTCTATCGTGATATTTTGTTGGTCAAGATGGGGGCTGGAGCGTCGGTGTTAGTGCACAAAGACCGTAAGGGCGAGATAGATCGTCTGGTGCTTAAATATTCAAAAGAAGATATCATTGCGATCATTGATCAGGCGGCGCGTGTGATGAAAGGTATCAAAGAAGGTTTCAACGTAAAGATAGCACTGACGTTACTTAAAGAAATGATCTAACGAGGGGAATACATGTCTAATTTGATCCAGATCCAGCTCGGCGAGTTCCGCGGGACTGGTGTTTTTGATGCGAATAATGTTGAACTCAAGCGTGGCGATATTGTGATCGTTGAGGCAGACCGGGGCATTGAGTTCGGGCAGATCGTTTCTGTTGAGTTATCCAAGTCGAGCCGTGAAAAAGGGCTTTCAGGCAAGGTGCTCCGCAAGGTCACCGAGGCGGACCGCAAACAGCTTGATAATAACCGCACCAAGGCGCGCGAAGCACTTAATGTGTGTATCAGTAAAGTCACGGAAATGAAACTTGATATGCATGTGCTGCGTGCGGAATATGCGTTTGATTCGACGAAGATCGTGTTTTATTTTATTTCCGAAGGGCGCATTGATTTCCGGGATCTTGTTAAGGAACTGGCGCGCATGTTTAGGATGCGCATTGAGCTTAAGCAGATCGGCGTGCGTGACCGCGCAAAGATGATGGGTGGATATGGCGTGTGCGGAGAAAGTTTGTGCTGTTCTTCGTTCATGAAAGATTTTCAGCAGCTTTCGATCAAGATGGCCAAGGAGCAGGCGCTTCCGCTTAATCCCTCAAAGATCTCGGGCGTGTGCGGGCGCATCAAGTGCTGTATGGCTTATGAATTCGAGGTTTATCGTGAACTGAACCGTGGCCTCCCTAAGATGGGCGCCAAGATCCAGATCGCGGAAGGCAAGGGCAAGGTCGTGAACCTTGATATCTTAAAGCGGATGATGACCGTTGATATTGGGGAAGGAAAGTTCATCAAAAAGGAAGTGCCTCTCGGCGGGAATTATGAAAAGAAATAAGTTCTACGTAACGACGCCTATCTACTATGTGAATGATGCGCCGCATATCGGCCATGCCTACACCACGATCCTTGCGGATGTCCTTGCGCGGTTCCATCGGGCGCTGGGGGATGATACATTTTTTCTGACAGGACTTGATGAACACGGGCAGAAAGTTCAGCAGGCGGCTGAGAAGCGAGGGCTTGCGCCAAAACAGCATTGTGATGATCTAGCACCTAGGTTCTCTGACCTTTGGAAGACACTCGGCATTTCCAATGATGATTTTATCCGCACGACCGAGGCTCGTCATGTCAGTGTCGTGCAGGCGATCCTTCAAAAAGTCCATGCGAACGGCGATATTTACCAGAAAGAATATGAAGGGCTTTACTCCGTTGCGGAAGAGCGTTTTATCACCGAGAAAGAAGCCGAGAGCGGGCAGTTCCGTGAAGTGAAGACCCTTAAGGAAAAGAATTACTTTTTCAAGATGAGCAAGCATCAGGACAGGCTTATCAAATATATTGAGGATAATCCCGGGTTTATCCGTCCCGAACACCGCAAGAATGAGATGTTGGGTTTTTTGCGCCAGCCCCTCGGAGACCTTTGCATTTCTCGTCCTAAAGCGCGATTGTCGTGGGGTATTGAGATCCCATTCGACCGTGATTATGTGACCTATGTCTGGTTTGATGCGCTCATTAATTATATCTCCGCGATCGGGTATATGGCGGATGAGGATAAGTTCAAGCGTTTCTGGCCGGCGGTGCACCTTATCGGTAAAGATATCCTGACCACACATTCGATCTACTGGACGACGATGTTGTTCTCTCTCGACCTGCCGCTGCCTGAGGCGATCTTTGCTCACGGCTGGTGGCTCATGGGGGAGAGCAAGATGTCAAAGTCTTTAGGTAATGTGGTGCGCCCTCTCGACTTGATCGAACAGCACGGGGTGGATGCGGTCCGTTATTATTTGATGAGTGAGATGAACCTGGGCTCTGATGCGAATTTCACGCCGGAGAATTTCATTAAACGTTATAACAGTGACTTGGCGAACGACTTTGGTAATCTGCTCAATCGTGTCTCGGGTTTGATCGCCAAGAACCACGGCGGGATTATTCCTGAAGCAGGAACGCCATCATCAGCTGACGAAGAAGTGGTGGTCACAGGACGTGCGTTAGGCCCAAAGGTGGAAGCGCTCATCCGTGATTATAAAGTGGATGAAGCCCTTAATGAGATCATGAACCTGATCCGTCAGGTGAATAAATATATGGAAGCCCAGGCGCCCTGGAAATTGGCCAAGACCGATCTTCCTGCGGCAGGCCGCGTGCTTTATACCGCGACGGAAGCGCTTCGCTTGAGCGCGGTCCTTCTTAAAGCGGTGATGCCGACGAAAGTGGCGACTGTGCTTGAGATCTTGGGCGTGGCTGACTCTGGATTATCATGGGGTGAATTAAAAAGCGGCGTTCTTCTTCCCGCATTCCCGCCTCTTTTTCCGCGCATTGAAGTAGAGAAGAAGGTTTAGTCGTCATCCCGAGTGTTGGCGTCATCCCGAGCGCAGCGAGGGATCGCCTCAATAGTTTTAATGTAATATTTAGCAAGTGAAGCCCTGCGGTATGTCTCTGCTGCTCAGACAGAAAAAACTGTCTTTTCTGTAAGGTTTTCCGGGAGACAGTTTTTTAACTCGCATCAGAGACATACTTTCGGGCTTTTTGAGCAAGTTTCAGGATCATAATGACGCATATTAAATCAGAGATCGAAAGGTTGGAATAATGTCTGTTGATACCATTCGCTGGACGGGGAAAGCGGTCCGGATCATTGATCAGACCAAACTTCCGAACAAGCTGGTTTATATTGATTGCCGGGATGTGGATACATTGTGGCATGCGATCAAGACGCTGCAGGTGCGCGGGGCGCCGGCGCTGGGGATCGCAGCGGCGTTCGGGGTCTTGTTGGGGATCAAGGGTTATAAGAAAGATAACAGCGCGGCTTTCGTAAGATATGTGTGTGAACTATGTGACTATATTGGCAAATCGCGTCCGACGGCAGTGAATCTTTTTAATGCGCTGGCACAGATGCGGGGGTTGGCACTTAATAATGTGGATAAGCCGGTGGCTCTTCTTAAGGCAGTGCTTGAGGCTGAGGCGCGGGCTATTTATGAAGAGGATAAAGCTGTATGCCGCGCGATGGGGAAACACGGGGCAGCGCTTATTAAGAATGGTGGTACTTACATGACCGTGTGTAACGCCGGAGGACTTGCGACCGCGGATTATGGCACGGCGCTCGGCGTATTTTATGCCGCGAAAGAGGCGGGGAAGAAGTTCAAGGTCTTTGCGCTGGAGACACGGCCCTTGTTGCAAGGCGCACGTCTTACGGCATGGGAGCTCATGAAGAACAAGATCGATGTTACGCTCATTTGTGACAACATGGCCGCAACGGTCATGAAAGATAATAAGATCAACGGTATTTTTACAGGAGCGGACCGTATCGCGGCTAACGGGGATGCGGCGAACAAGATCGGCACCTATATGCTCGGTGTGCTGGCGAAACATCATGCTGTGCCTTTTTATATCGTGGCGCCCAAAACCACATTTGATCTGAAGATCGACCACGGCAGAAAGATCCCCATCGAGGAGAGAAGTGCAGATGAGGTCACCTCATTTGCCGGGACGCCGACCGCGCCTAAAGGTGTGAAGGTATTTAACCCTTCTTTTGACGTGACACCACACGAACTCATTAGCGGTATCGTGACGGAGTATGGTGTTATCAAAACGCCCTATGATCGCAATATCAAGAAGGCTTTGTTGTAATAGACGTTAAACCGCCACCATCCCCGGGATGATGGAGGTTTTATTGACAAATAAAAAACAGGATGGTATATTGCACTCCTGTTCTTTATAGATTTAAATATTTTTATTAAAGGAGTGATGTAAAACGTCTAGATGCAAGGTATTTCCAAAGTGAGCGCGGAGGCGTACATCAGTACGCCGCACAAGCGAACGCGGAAATAACGTCGCAGATAGGCGTTTTACGACACTTCTTTTTGGGGCTGTAGCTCAGCTGGGAGAGCGCTTGCATGGCATGCAAGAGGTCAGGGGTTCGATCCCCCTCAGCTCCACCATTTTCTTCCCATACAAAAAAACCTCTTACCCGAATGGGAGAGGTTTTTTTGTTAATGAGAAAAGAAAATGGTGCAACGGAAAGGATTCTTTCCGTTGC
>DYQZ01000075.1 GCA_020719005.1 Candidatus Omnitrophus sp. | reverse complement strand
TGATCTATGGAGCTTTCTTAATTCTTCCCTGTCGCACTTATGATTACAATTTTCCGCTAATTTGGCAAACTTTACAGCCGGCCATCGCTTAAGCCCAGCACCCTTCCCCCAACTTGCTCCGCCCCCGGGATACATGACAAAGAATTTACCTGCCGACAAACCTTCCTTGAGCATAAAGCCATTTGCCCACGCCCCATCTTCTTGTGAAATGATCAGCTTCATCGGAATATGCCGATCAACGCCCCTCTCTGCCTCGCCCACCCACAGATCAAAAAGATCCAAATAATATTCAGCTACATGCCTGTTCTCGTAGCCTTTAAAAGAAAGTTTGTGTGTCAGCCAACGCCCGCGTCCTTTATAGTCAAGCCCGACGCGATACGGGATCCCGGCAAGTTTACATACCAAACCAAGCCCCGCATTCATGGACATATCAAAAATCACATCAAATTGACGCGATCTGATCTCTTTTAGGAATCCATGCCACTTGCACAAGAACGCGATCGGGGACTTTTTGTAAACAGCAACAAAATCATCCCGTTCATAACAGAAGGCCTCGTCGATACGTGGATCATTCTTCAGGAAAGGCAGGGTGCGCTCATTCCCCAAGAAATAGACAGACGCCTGCGGAAAACGTGTTTTGATCGCCGACAAAAGGGGAGTCGTAAAAAGAACGTCCCCGATGCCGAATGTATTAATGATCAGGATCCTCTTCGGGTCATTCACCGCAAACCTGCTCATATACTTCAAGTGTTTGTTTCGCCATCTTCTCCCAGGAGAATTCACGCGCCTGAACAACGCCTTTCTCCGCGTAAAGATCATGTTCCATCTGATTATCTAAGAGACGGCAGAGGGCATCAGAAATGGCTTTCGAATCGTAAGGATCAACCATGATCGCGGCATCTCCCGCCACTTCAGGCACAGCCCCACGGTCGGAGGCGATCACCGGAACCCCCAGGGCAAACGATTCAAGCACAGCAAGGGATGTGCCGCTATGAAAAGGGGTCACGACCGCAACCGCGGCATTTGCCAAGATAGCCTTAAACACTTTATCCGGAATAAAACCCGTCGCAATAACACGGTCACGGATACCGTGCATTTCCATCTTACGCAGTGTCCTGGCATAATATCCTTCAGAACGATAATTATTCCCCGTAAACACAAAAACAACATCTTTCGAAAGACGGCGGTGACAATCCGCGAACGCTTCAATGATAAAATCAGGATCGCGATGCCGCCGGTCAAGCCCGGAAACACTAACAACGAATGTCTTACCGTCGAGATGGTATTTGCGCAGGATATTTTCTTCTTCTTCGGATGAAATAGCATCCGGTGTATTATCGCCAGCCCCTAGTTCGGTCACGGTCACTTGTTTGGACGCGATACGGCAAAGCTTAAGAACATCTTTTCGGGCCGTCTCGGAAACAGTCAGGATCCTTTTGGCCATGCGTGACCAGGCAATATAACGCGCTTTAAAACGCCACTGTTCAACCAAACCACGCAAGGCATCACGAAAACCGCGGGGGGCGATATCAAATACCGTTATCACTGTCGGGCACGGCGGACGGAAGAACGGCAGGCTGTCTTTCACGGGCGTATGGAACACGTCGATCTTGTGTTCTTTAAGTAACCGCGGCAAAACTTTTCCAGGCCAGCGGGAACGTTGTGCCTTGGGCAAGCGCTCCACCACTCGACGGGCATCAGTCCCGCGCAAATAAGGCTCATAATCCACACAGATCTTGTCTGGCGCAAAAAGAAAGATCTCAAGCTTCGGGTCCAGCTTCGCCAGATGCTCGATCAATTTCGCCAGATAATGTGCCGGCGCTGTTTTTCCCTCTGTTAATACTTCCGCATCAAATCCGATACGCATTATTTTCCCCTTCGTAACCTATAAAGAACCTCATCCTAGATCTTGGTCTTCCACCAACTTACCAGGTCATCGATCGCATGTTCAAGATCATATGACAATGCAAAGCCGAGTTTCATCAATTTTTCATTGCTGCCCACAATAACGGGATTATCAATAGGACGGATCAAATGTGCGTCCTGGGTGAATTCAAAAGGAATGCCCACCTTACGACAGATCACCTCGAGCACTTCTCTCAAAGAAACGCCGCGACCACTGCACACATTATATATCTCGCCGGAAATCCCTTTATCCAATACCATTTCATACGCACGCACCACATCCCTTACATCAACAAAATCACGCACAATATCCAAGCTGCCGCATGTGATCTTTGGGCGAAGCCCTTTAGACACCTCGACGGCCTGACGCACAAAAGAACTGATAACGAACCGATCTGTCTGCCCGGCTCCCAAATGATTGAACGAACGAGTGCAAACAATATCAAGGCCATAACCTCTGGCATAAACTTTTGAAAGATGTTCCTGCGCAACACGCGCGACAGCATAAGGACTCATGGGGTCCGACGGGCGTTCTTCTTTAAGCGGAACATCTGTGGGCGCCACCGGGCCATATTCTTCCGATGAACCAACAGACAGGATACGGCACTTGATATCAGAAGAACGGACCGCTTCCACCAGATTAAGGAAGATGTTCGTATTATTCACGAAACAATCCACTGGCTTTTCCCAGCTATATCCGACGGAACTTGCAGATGCCAGATGGATAATACGGTCCGGCCTGACCCTGACGATCACATCTTTCAATGCAACAGCATCCATCAAAGACATTTGATATGAGACAACCGCCTTAGGCAAACCAACAGGCATCGCCAGATCAACCCCGATGACCGTATGCCCCTGGGGAAGAAGTTGACGTACAATATGCGCGCCAACAAAACCGGATATGCCTGTAA
This sequence comes from Candidatus Omnitrophus sp., assembly GCA_020719005.1. Classification (GTDB taxonomy): domain Bacteria; phylum Omnitrophota; class Gorgyraeia; order Zapsychrales; family Fredricksoniimonadaceae; genus DYQZ01. The sequence goes on along the minus strand of DYQZ01000075.1, from coordinate 3,025 downwards.
TAAGATATTTCATTCCTTCACCTTATGCCTTCTTCAACATAGCGGCCCATGTTCCTTCATACGTCAGAACGATCTTATCAACGACCTTCTCCCAATCAAACGCCTTAGCGCGTGATGATCCCTGCTCAATGAGCTTTTTAGCCTCATCAGGAGAAAAAGCGACCTTATTCATCGCCTCAACCAAAGCGTTCTCATCCGTCGGGTCTACAAGGATCGCCGCATCCCCTGCCACTTCAGCCATCGCGCACGCATTGCCTGCGATCACGGGGACTCCCAGATAAAAAGCTTCAACGACCGGAATACCAAAACCTTCAAATAAAGAAGTGAACACCATCGCCTTGCTGTGCTTCAATGTCCAATACAACTCCTCATCAGGCACATGCCCAAGAAATACGACTTGTCCCTCGATCTTTTCTTTCTTAATGATCCGCATCAGCTCCTGATAAGATGCATCTTCTGTCTGATATTTACCAATGATCAACAACTTTGGGCATATATGAGAAGCGCTCCTGTTCACAAATCTTGCGTAAGAACGTAAAAGGAACGGGACATTCTTTCGTTTATCGTTAAGCCTGCCAATAAGGCTTAGAAAATAACCTTCCCGTCCGATAAGCGCCTCATAACGGGGCCTGTCGAGTGTCTTATGCATCACCGCATCGATCTTGCTGCGGTCACAATCCAATAGCGTGACCTCGATCCGCCGTGACGATACGCCGAGATCCCTCATAATATGCGCCTTTGTGAACTCCGAAATAGTCAGGATCTTGTCACATGCGCTCACTTCGCGGCGAAGATCGAACCAGCGTTTCAACTTTTTCAGAAAAGACAGATATACGTTCTTTGTTGAGATACAAAAAAGATCGTAAATGGTCATGACCACAGCGCACGGCCGCCCGTAAGGGACCCCTTTATCCCAAGTCGCATGGTAAACCTGGATCCCATGCTCTTTCAGTTGACGCGGCAACACATCACTGCGCCATTTCTTACGATCTTTCCCCAAAGAACAAACGAGCACGAGTCCCTCGATGATGCCGTTATATTCCGGCCGCAACGGCGTGTCTGTAAACAAAACAATATCAAAGATATCCCGACGACGAAGGCTTTCCAGAAGCACAACTACATATCTTCCCACACCGCTCATAGGTTGCGAGAAAATACGCACATCCAAACCAAGTTTTATACGTGCCTTCATAAAATGATCATCCTACCTCCGGTAGGCTCCGGTCTTGATCCTCTCGATCCACTTAAGATTATCGCAATACCAACGGATGGTCTTTTTGATCCCTTCAGGGAACAGGACCGTCGGCTCCCAGCCTAATTCATTCTTGATCTTAGTGGCGTCAATGGCATAACGACGGTCATGTCCCAAGCGGTCTTTCACAAATTGAATAAGGCTTTCGGGTTTACCGAGCTCTTTTAAGATAAGCTTAACAATATCAATATTGCGCCACTCATTGCGCCCGCCGATATTATAAACGCCCCCTGGCTTACCCTGATGCAAGACCATATCGATCGCACGGCAATGATCCTCGACATAAAGCCAATCGCGCACATTGAGCCCGTCACCATAGACCGGCAAAGGTTTATTTTCCAAAGCATTTGAGATCATGAGTGGAATAAGTTTTTCAGGGAACTGATACGGCCCATAATTATTGGAACAGCGGGTGATCATGCCAGGGAAACCAAATGTTTCATAGTAAGCACGCACCAAAAGATCGCTCCCCGCCTTGCTCGCCGAATAAGGACTATTGGGAGAAAGAGGTGTTGTTTCTGTAAAATATCCTGTTGGCCCAAGACTGCCATAAACCTCATCCGTTGACACATGCACAAAACGTTCAACGCCTTCGGCCTTGGCATGATCCAGAAGGACCTGCGTGCCAAGCGTATTGGTCCGGGTAAAGATCTCAGGGCCTTCAATACTGCGGTCTACATGCGACTCGGCGGCAAAATGAATGACACCCCAAACCCCTTTCATGACGGACGCTACTTCAGCACCCGAGGTAATATCACCTTTAATGAATTTGTACCGCACATCGTGAGGGATATCCGCCAAATTATCTGGATTGCCCGCATAGGTCAGTGCATCAAAATTGATCAATTCATAAGCAGGATAAACCCTGCGCATATACTTGATGAAATTCGCACCAATGAACCCGGCACCACCGGTGATGAACAGTTTACGATCAAGCATTTGAACGGTCCTTTGCACGTACATATTTATCCACGCCTTCCTGCCAAGCGGGGATCGTTAATCCTAAAAGAGCAGATATCTTCTGACTCGACATGGCCGAAAAAAGAGGCCGGACCGCCTTAAGCCGGAAAGAGGCCATCGGGACCGGGACCACGGACACATCAACGCCAACAGCCTTTAAGAAATATTTCGCCCATTCATACCGAGAGGCATGGCCACTGCTCGTCAGATGATACAAACCTGTCACTCTTTTATCTAACGCCGCAAGCGTTACCTGTACCAGGTCATCAACACTCGTCGGAACAGATACTTCATCCTCTGAAATGCGCAATTCTTTATTCTTGTTGGCCCACTGTGTGACTTTATAAAGAAAGTTCTGCTGTCCTTTCCCATACACCCAGCTGGTGCGCAGTACTAAATGATCCTTAACAAGCGTACGCGCCCACGTTTCACCATCAAGTTTGCTGACACCATAAACATTCAACGGGTTCGGGGCATCGTCCTCTGTATAAAGCGCACCCTTCCGGCCGTCAAAAACATAATCCGTGCTGTAATGCACGAACTTGATCTTTCTTGCCTCACACGCGAGCGCCAATACTTTGACGGCGTGTGCATTAACAGCGAATGCGGTATCAGGCCTTGCTTCGGCATCATCCACTAAATTATACGCCGCGCAATTAATAAGAACTGTCGGCTGATGCGTATCCAACAAAACATCAACACTTTTAGCATTGGTAATATCACACGTTGAGATATCCGTGCCGAAGAATGCGACTTGACGACGGGCAAGTTCTTCCTGGCACGCCATTCCCAAATGTCCATCTGCACCAGTAA
>DYQZ01000074.1 GCA_020719005.1 Candidatus Omnitrophus sp. | reverse complement strand
ACGGAGAGGCAGGGATTCGAACCCTGGGACCCAGTTTCCCGAGTCAACTTCTTAGCAGGAAGCTCCAATCGGCCACTCTGGCACCTCTCCAAAAAACTTCCTTCAGAGGAAAACTCTTACCCTAAAGGAAGAGTTTTCCGACCTACAAGAAAAGTTTTGCAGGACACCGGGATCGCTCCGCCGATCCCGGTGCTAGCTACAACATTTATATTAATTCGAATCTCTTCAAGAACAAAACCACCGCCGGGCACCGGATGAGCTCCGCGAATCCGGTGCCAACTACATCACTTATATCTTCTTCCGCTTCTTCCTAAAAAACCCACTCATCAGCGCCCCGCATTCATCCGCGAGGATCCCGCGCTCAACCGCCACCTGATGATTCAATGTCTTATGATCCAAAATATCAATGACAGACCCACACGCACCCGTCTTCACATCTGGCGCACCAAAAACCACTTTATCGATCCGTGAAAGAACAAGCGCTCCGGCGCACATCGAACAAGGCTCAATTGTAACATAGAGCGCACACTCCTGCAACCACTTGGAGGAAAGATAATTCGTTGCCTGCGTGATCGCGATCATCTCAGCATGTGCCGTCGGGTCTTTGAGTGTCTCGACCTGATTATGCGCGCGTGCAATGATCTCTTTGCCATGAACAATAATAGCGCCGACGGGAACTTCATCCGCCTCAGCCGCACGGCGTGCGAGCTTTAACGCTTCGTGCATCATCATTTCATGGAATTTGAATTCATCGTCCATAGCACAGGGTCCGTATAAACAACAAAGCCGGCTCACGGGCCGGCAGAAAAAAATCGCGCCTGATAGGAGTCGAACCTATAACCTTCTGATCCGTAGTCAGATGCTCTATCCAATTGAGCTACAGGCGCAAAATACAATGAACATTTGTTAAGAGCAATTCAAGAGACGATATTTTACACAAGAGTCATTAAAAGTAAACGGTTTTTTTACAGTCTTTCAACTTCTTTAAGCAAGTTCTTCCGGTGGAGCCCGATGCGTGAGACAGCATCATCCGGATCCTTGCGGTAGAAACGGCAGAATGTGGTCAGGTCTTTGACGGTATGGACACCGCGCATATGCAGCTGTTTAAGAACAACTGCGCGTAGCAATGTTTCATTGATAATATCACGCGGGGTCACCCCAGCCTCTTTGGCAAGCCTGTCACGATACACTGTGCTCGGCGACATGAGCATCACACGGTTCTGTTCATAATTATATTTATACACGGGCGCGAGTAGGATCTTCTTCTGTTCCATCCCGCCCGTCTCGCTCACCTCATCGATCACACGGATCGCGCGTTCATTCGTATGAAAACGCCTCAGCACTACAAAAACATCGATCAAGTTCACGAGCGTCTCGGGAATATTCATCGGCTCATTCTGAAGACGGATGATCGCCTCACGCGACGTTAGCGCGTGGATCGTGCACATACAGTATTTCCCGACGTTCATTGAGGTGATCATATCGCGCGCTTCAATGCCGCGCACCTCACCGATCACAATGCGCTCAGGCCTCATGCGCAAGCTGTTCTTAACAAGGTCGGCAAGTGAAAGTTCATCATCACTTTCCAGACGCGAAAATGTATCCATCAAGAAAGTATTAAGTTCTAGCGTGTCCTCGATGAGAACAACGTGATCCCTCTCAGGGATAAAACTAAAAAGCGCGTTCAATAACGTGGTCTTACCTGTTCCAGGTCCACCCGCGATCATCATGTTCGCCGGACGGATCGACAACCCCTCAACATACATCCATAACTGGGCCGCAACCTCATAGCTCATGCTTTTGCGTTCAATAAGGTCGATAATGCTGATAGGATCGGTCTTGGCTTTTGTGATCGTTACCTGCTGGCCAAAAGGAGACGTAATAATGTTCGCACGTCCGCCGAGATTGGCAAGCTCGAGATCACAAATACGTTTTGAAGTCTCTCTATTCGAGAAAACCAGAAGTTTTTTGATGAAAAGATCAAGTTCCTTGATATGTTCGAACTTACGCGGGGTCTCAATAAAACCTTTTTCCGTATGATGGATATAGATCGGACGAAGGCCATTGACCACAATATCTTCGACTTCCATATCACACAAGAACTCTTCAATAAGGCCGTAGGAAAGAAATTGCCTGATAAAAAGACCTTTATCCTCATCCGAGGAGAATTCACTGGAAAAACGGCCTGATTTATCGGTAAGCAGAACTGATTCGAGGGTGGCACGCGCCATCTCTTCGCGCTCAGTCTCGGGCTGAAGGAGTTTTAAACGCCCCCGGACCTTATCGAGGAGCTGATCTTCAAGTTCTATGCGGATGTTTTTATTCATAAGTTATTAGGAACAACTTTACCATTGAAAAAATGGGTTGTAAACACTATTGTCCTGCATTCTTTTCAGGAAGCGTTTCAACCACCACCATGCGGTTGAGATCAAAAAATTTCACCACCACCCGTTGCACATCTTCTTTGCTGACCGCATCAATACGCACAGGATATTCGAGATTGTTTTTATAACCAAGCCCGAGCAATTCATCAAGGTCCGCTACCCCCGCCTGAGCAGAGATGCTTTGCATGGAACGGACCTGATCGCTCTTAAGAGAGGTCTTTGTCGCATTCAATTCTTCATCCGTGAGTAAGACACGCGAAAGTGCACCGATCTCCTCTTTCATGATCTCTTTGACCTTCTCTACGTTCTCCTGGGTCGTTAAGGCATAGAACGAAGCCATGCCGGCATCAACGCCCGGTGAATAGCCTCCGCCCACCGCATAGGCCTTGCCCAGATCCTCACGGATACGTTTGAACATGCGCCCGCTTAAAGGAGAACCTAACATATTGACCGCGACCTGAAGCGCATATTTATCCTGATCATGGATCGTGGGCGCACGGAAAGCCATCATCACCATGGCTTGTTGTTTATCCAGCGTTTGCTTTCTTTCACGCACCGACGTTGGCGGTTCTTCATTTTCCGTCCGCAGGACCACATCCCGACGTTTAAGACCACCAAAGCTTTTTAAAAGAGCGGCCCTGACCTTATCTTTATCAAAAGAACCAAAGACAGCGATGACCATATTGTTAGGCGCAAAAAAACGCGCGTAATAGCCCTCTACATCCTTACGGGTGATCTTGTTGAGCGTCTCCTCAGTCCCTCCTCCATCAATGCGGAAAGGATGTTTCAAAAACAATGTCTCGATCGCCGCACGGGAGGTCATATAACTGATACTATCCTTGCGTTGTTCAAGCGATGTCAGCATATCTTTCCGCAATAATTCAAGGTCTTTTTGCGGGAACGTCGGGGTCTTTAAGAAAGCATCGAGATAAAAAAGGCCCATATCCAGATCATCAGAAAGCATATCCATAGAAAGTGTCAGGCTGTTGCGCCCGGCGGAAGAAGAAACAGACGCGCCACGCGACTCAAAAACACGGCTTATAGCATCAGAATCTTTTCCCGGGATCCCTTTAGATAAAAGGCCTCCGGTCATAACAGAAATACCTTCCAACTCGAGCGGCTCTTGACGGGTCCCGGCATTCATTGAAGCTTCAATAGAAACGATCGGCAGGGTATGATCTTCTTTTAACAATAAGGTCAACCCGTTAGGAAGGACTTCTTTCTCAATCTCACCAACCACAGGAGGAACAGAAGCTTTCTCCTTCTCTTCTTCTTTCTTAGGTCTTAGAACGATCACCGAAAGCCGGCGGTCGATCAAATACGTCCGCGCCACGCGTTTGATATCTTCATTGGTGACCGAACGAAGGCCTTCAAGATACTGATCTGAAAATAAATGATCCCCGGTAAAAGCCTCTTCCGCCGCAGACTGATGTGCCAAGCCCTCTGCGGTCTGACGGTCATAGATGCGGCTCACCTCAGCCTGGCGTTTGATCTTTTTTAGTTCATCCGGCAACAAACCTTTTTCCTGCACAAGCTTGATCTGCTTTTTCGCCTCACGGATGAACCCGTCGACATCGCCATCCCCTTTAAGTGTAGCCATTATCCTGAACGTGCCTTTATCCTGAGGAGTTGAGCTGTGAGCAGCAACGCCCTCCACGATCCTCAATTTTTTGTAAAGTTCCATATAAAGACGTGAACTCTCACCACTCCCCAGCGCCGTTGCAAGCACATCAAGCGCAAAAAGATCAGGGTCCAATAACGGCACGCTTGGGTAGGCCATCACGACCCTGACCATGGGCGTTGGATAACTATCTTCTTTATATCGAGCACCGATCTGCTCCGGTTCGCTCACCAAGTTCCTCGGTGGAAAAGAGCGCGGCACAAAATCCTTGAACATTTCTTTGACCACCGGCAACACGTCATCCGCCCTGACCCCGCCCGCGATCGACAACACCATATTATTCGGCACATAAAACGTATGGTAATAATCCAACAGATCATCCCGTGTCAGCGCCTTAAAGAACGCCTCCTGCCCGATGATGGTCGAACGATAGGGATGCAACTGATAAACAGTTTTCCGCACCATATCTTCAAGATAACGTTCCGGCTTGTCCTTGAGCATTCTCATTTCTTTAAGAATAACGCCTCGCTCGCTCTCGAGTTCTTTGGGATCGACCACAGGGTTCATGACCATATCCGCGACAATGTCCAGACCTTGAACAAAATTCTCTTTCGGCATCGTGATATGATATTCGGTATTGTCATAACCCGTCGATGCATTGATGCTCCCGCCAATGCGACGCGCGTCATCCGGTATTATGCCAGGGCTCCGACGCTTCGTACCTTTAAAAAGCATATGCTCCACAAAATGAGTCACACCGCTCGCAAAATATTTCCCTTCATTCGCAGAGCCTGTCTTGACCCACAGATAAACACTCGCAAGAGGCGATGCAGGCATTTCATTGATAATAACGGTAAGGCCGTTATCCAAAACAACCTTCCTGACACCGGCCATCTCCCCGGCGGCAATAGCATTTAATACAGAAAGAAAAAAGAAAACAACAGAAAAAAAGATGTGTCTAGAACGCATGCTGCGGCTCCTTGAAAAAGGATCAGTTGCTTTGACGCCGGCGACGGACATCATCCATCAGGCGCCGGATATCCAGATGTGTATTACGCGCGATCTGTGAACAAATAAAAATAAGCACGGAAAACTGCCAGGTTTCATCCCGCCCGGTCAGCAAACCCGTCATCACATCTTCCTGACGTTCCAGCTGATTGGCAAAGAAAGAGATAGCCTTTGATACATCCCCCTCAAAAACATCAAGAGAATATGTTTTATTATTATACTTAAGCGACGGCAAAGAAACGCCGCGCACATAAAGAAAATTCAGGACTGAGCTGTCGGTCTCCCCTTCTTCTTTCTGGAATTCAAACCCCTCGAACTGCGGCAAATTCGGCGGCAGAATAAGCGCCGGACGCTGAACAACGATCTCCCCCCGGCGCACGACCGTGTCGCCCTCATTGATGGTCGATGGGGACAAGAACATATACGGCACATGTGTGTCATCAAATGTCTGAAGCGATGACACCCTAGTGCGCACAATATCTGTTTCTTTCAACGCCTGTTGCCAGGCCTCATTCATATCCATAAAACCTTTAACCCTCTTATGTTATGTCGGCAACAACCCAGCTTAATTACACTATTAAACAGGCCCTCTTTATAGCAAAAACAAACTCCAAACGCAACGGATGAAAACATTAATAATCTTCTATTCCACTTTTTTTCATTTATGGTAGTATATTCAAAATTTCGTTGTTCCCATCTCCAAAGGAGTCTTATGAAAAAGTCACACATGTTATCCATTATAGCAACAGGCTTATTCAGCCTTGGTTTGTTAGCCTCAAGCGTACACGCCCAGATCATTGATCCGGCCACGCGTGAAGCCCGTCGTGAAGCTGATGTCAAAAAACTTCAGTCAGAATTCCAATGGTGGCCAACCGATGCCCAGCCC
>DYQZ01000019.1 GCA_020719005.1 Candidatus Omnitrophus sp. | reverse complement strand
CGCCGGAGGCCATGGCTGATCCAGCGAAGGCCGCGCAGGTGCGTAAACAGGTTGAGCGGCTTATTGCGGATATTTTGACAGAAGAAGGCGGGGCGCTCGTCGCATCTCATCAGGACCGCGGGCGTTTGGTCGTTGAGATCGCCAATGAGGCATTGGGGCTTGGCCCCCTGGAAGACCTTTTGGCTGATGCTGAAATAACAGATATCATGGTCAACAGCCGTGAAGATGTTTATGTTGAGAAAAAAGGAAAGATTATCAGGACGGATCGAAAATTCCTGTCGAATCAGCAGGTGCGCTCTGTCATTGAGCGCATCATTGCGCCACTGGGTCGGCGTATCGATGAATCTGTTCCCATGGTTGATGCGCGTCTTCCCGACGGTTCGCGTATTAATGCGATCATCCCGCCCCTGTCATTGAAGGGGCCGATGATCACGATCCGTAAATTTTCAAAAGACCGTTATACGGCCGATGATCTGGTCCATCGTTTTCATAGTTTATCTCAACCGATGGCAGATTTTATTGAGGCTGCGGTCATGACGCGTAAGAACATGATCATTTCTGGTGGAACGGGCGCCGGTAAAACGACGATGCTGAATATCATCTCACATTTTATTCCCGACGGAGAACGCCTGATCACGATCGAGGATGCGGCCGAGCTTAAGATCAATAAGGCGCACTGGGTCCGTCTTGAATCGCGCCCGCCGAATATTGAAGGAAAAGGTGCTATCACGATCAGGGATCTTTTCATTAATACGCTTCGTATGCGGCCTGACCGTATCATCATCGGTGAGTGCCGCGGTCCTGAAGTATTAGACATGTTACAGGCCATGAACACAGGCCATGATGGTTCGCTTACAACAGTTCACGCGAACTCAACACACGACGTTATTACACGCTTGAATTCTATGATCCTTTTAAGTGGCGTGGAACTTCCCTTGCGCGCGGTGTATGATATGATCTCGTCGGCCATTGATATTATTGTGCAAGTATCGCGTCTTTCGGACGGGTCCCGCCGTATCACAGGGATATCTGAGGTCACGGGACGCATTGTAGACGGTCTGCCCGAATCAAAAGATATTTTTATTTTCCATCACAAAGACATTGATCCTAACGGAAAAGTGTTGGGGGAATTTGCGCCTACCGGATATATCCCGGAGTGTTTCGGGGATTTTGTACAGCGAGGCATTAATATCAAGGATGATATTTTCTCGTCCGACCGCGTGTATCCCGTCTAATGGCTATTTCAATTTTTGATGAAACCACACAACATATGCTGGCTGTTCGCGGTGAAATAGCGGACAGCTTTTTTTCGCGTTTGAAAGGATTGCTGGGGCGCTCTAGCTTAGAAGAGGGAGAGGCCCTTGTTATTACACAGTGTAATTCTATTCATATGTTCTTTATGAAGTTCCCGATCGACGCGTGTTTCTTGGACAAGAAGAATAAAGTCGTCGGTGTTGTTCACCAGATCCGGCCGTTTCAATTGAGCCCTATCTTTTGGCGCGCCAGCTGCGTTATTGAATTACCCAGTGGCATTCTTGCACAGGCCCGTGTTTCCACGGGTGATCAAATCGCAATCAAGTAAAAACAAGGTAGGAAGTAATAATTATCAAAAGAGATATGTTATATTGTTAATGTCCAATCTGATAACCAGTAAGATAGAATTTAGCATTTCAAGACAGGTGATATGGGCGTTGTTTATAAATTAAAACAAGAGATCTCGGATTTTATTATTCAAAAGAAAAAGGAAGATCATTCCTTAAGCTGCCGCAAGCTTGTTGATATTATTGAGCAAACATTCCGCATACAGGTTTCCAAATCTTCCGTTAATGCCATTATAAAAGAACAAGCGTTAAGCAATCCCGTCGGACGTGCGGCTGTTTTCAAAGCACCGAAGAATTTCTTTATTCCGCAAGAAAAGAAAAACTTGCTGATGGCCAATGTGGTGCCCTTTTTAAAAGAAGGGTATGTGCCTACGGCCTATCAAGAACAACAAAACCATGCACCTGCTGAAGTTCTCGAAGCGGATCGAGCAGATGTCATTTTGAGACAGCAGACCGAAGGATCTTCGTTCATTGAAGAGAAAAGTCCGGGGGAAGAGCATAAGATCGGTATTGTAGAAACACCCGTTACCGCGGTAAATCTGATATCGGATATTTTAACAAGACCTGTTGAAATAATTAAAGCTCAAAGTGTTCGTGTATGGGAAGACCACGGAGTGCTTTATCAGGACGCAGGGACTGTTTTTTTAAGAGCGGCATTATGGGAAGTTGCACGGGAACCGGTTCTTGGCGCCTTGGTGAAAGAATGGGCGGGGGAGGCTGTTGAACAGAAAGAACCGGCGAGCAAATGGGAAGAGGGGCTTTTTATTCCCGATAATGTTGCAACGGATGAAGCCGTCTTTTTTTCCAGGGAAATGGAAGAGAGTGGGGCGTTAGCTGGACTTGGTAAAAAAAATGATCTGACGGTGTCAGAAGAAGTGGCGTGGGAAAGCGCGGCACAAAGTCTTTTGGCAACAGCTGGCGCTGTTCGTCTTGTGACGAGAAATGGAAAAATTTTCCGTTTGCATCCGGGATTGAAAGAAATATACACCTCAGATGATAAAGAAAATATGGCAGAAGAGCCTTTGTATAAAACTATGGAGATGGTCGCAGACAGGCTCATTAATAATGTGAAACCTTTTGTGAGCGCGTTCCCGTTAGAGCATTCTTCCGGAGAGGCGTTATTTTTGGAAGTGACAGCGGCGCTCGAAGGACGTGAAGATGCGATCGAGCGCATCGAGGTGGTGGGCGAAGATAATAAAGTGTTGAATGTATTCGAAGGGCTTTTGCCGCAGCGTCGCGGGTATATTTTTCTGACCGATGTAAAAGAGATCTTTGGTGAGAAAAGGGGTGGCATTCTTGATGCGCAAGAGACTTTTGTTGATCCCGTTTCTGACGAGAGAGTGAGCGTTGGGTCTGGAACGGTATTGATCGGTGGAAAAACTTTTATTGTTGCTAAAGAAAATAAAGAAGATGCGTTAAGGGCGCGCACATTCATTTCAAATCTGGCAGACCGACCGGAAAAAAGAGATGCGGTCTTTCAGGAGGCGGCAGGATTCTTTCCGTATGGAAACAGGGAAAGAGCTGTTTCGGTTATAAAGCCCGTTGCGTTTGATGCTTCGGCATCATGGAAGAGCAAGGGGGTTCTTGGAATGTTCAAAGGGTTTCTTGATTGGCTGGCAGAAGGACGGTATTTTGATACAAAAGACGCCCTTATGGCTGCGAAGGGGTTATCCGGGTATATTAAACAGAAGAATGGCGGATTTTATATAAAGTTAGCTTTAACGTCGGGAATGTCTTTTGAAGAAGAGATCAAAGAGGCGGTACGCCGGATCAATGAAAACGTTATCTTCGATCGTCTTGGTCGACGGGTTTTCGTGTCTTTTGCATAAATAATTTATGGTTTAGCGCGTTGACACGCCCTTGTGGTATGTTATACTTTTTACACAGATATTTCTGGGGGGAATTGTATCTGGAGGCTGTCGGTATGGTTTGTTTTTGGCGTAACAAACGAGCGCAGAATCTTATTGAATACGCTCTTGTCGTTGCGGTCATCGCATCGGCGACAGTGGCCATGAGCACGTATGTATATCGGGCGGTGCAGACGAAACAGAAACAGATCACCGAGCAGTATGCTCAATGATCCATTAAATCTGACGGAGGGGGAAATGGTAAGACGCAAAAAAGGACAAAGTACACTCGAGTATGTTATTTTGGTCACGGCGGTCATTGTGGTCATTATTGCGCTCTTGATGGGAGGAAACTCACCATTTAAGTCCGCACTCAACGGAACACTGGGGACAACGGTCGATCAAATGAATGTGATGGGGAGCCGTTTAACAAGTTCGTATAATTAAGACTCCAACTTTAGGAGGAAGATATGATGTTAAAAATATTCAAAAATAAAAGAGCGCAGAATACAGCGGAATACGCGATCTTGATCGCGATCGTCGTTGGCGGTGTTGTGGCGATGCAGACATACGCTCAGCGCACCATGCAAGGCCGTATCAGAGATGCCAATGTTCTTTTCCGTGATAGCACGGGCAATATCGGTAATACGCTACAGTATGAGCCGTATTATTCGAAGACATCGGCGGAAACAGAAAAGTCACAAACGGTTGAAGAAACAGGGAGATCCCAAGGGAAAGACGTTCTTAGTACTAAAAAGATGGATAATTATCTCGATAAGACGGAGTATGCCAGTAATGCGGTCGTGGCGACCAATCGAGAAAGCGAAGATGCATTAGGTTTTTAACCTATGGAGGGGATATGCTGCAACACTTGAGAAAATATAAAGGGCAAACCACGCTGGAATATGCGATCCTCATTGTCATTATCATCGGGGCATTGTTGACATTGCAGGTTTATATCAAGCGCGGTGTTCAGGGGCGCTTTAAGAGCGCGACCGACGATATTGGTGAGCAGTATTCAATGGCGGATGGCGCGAACTATTCCAAAAAAGTGACGACGACATCTTATACACAGGACAATTCGATGGCAGGCGTCAGTCAGACAACATTGTTAGCTGACACGGTCACAACAACGAGCACATCGATCAATTTGAATGCGGACGGAGAGTATTTTGGTAAGACGGCCGCAGATCCGGCTGCGCCAGTGGCACCGGTAGCGCCATAAGAGTACGATATACAGGAATGTTTGGGATATAGGAAAAAACGGTAGATTTTGGGAGGCGTGATGAAAAAGAGCGTGCAGGATCCTCATCATGACGGCTTTCAAAAACTACCGTTTCTTTCATTACGGGGGCAGGCGGTTTCTGCCGAATATGTTGTTATTTTATTGATCGTGATCGGGGCATTGTCTGCTATGACAGTTTATGTGCGCCGCACGATCCAGGCGCGCGCATATGATGCGCAAACATTAGCGCTGGCCAAGGCGAGCAAGGGCCTGGGGCGAACGGTGGCTAATGAGTATGAGCCGTATTATTCGGTGACAGTCACCAAAACAGAGCAAGAGCAAACAGACTCTACACGGGTGTTGTCTTTCGGAGATTATCGCAAGGAGCTGGACCTTAGCAAAAATACAGAAACGGAATCGCTGCAAAAGCCGCCGGAAACATATGAAGAAGTGAATCGATAGTTGTTGGGCAGCGAAAAAATAAAAAGAGGCATGTGTGATACATAATCGACAGGCGCAGTCGCTACAGGAATATGTGATGGTCGTGATGGTGATGGTCATGGCTGTTATGGCGCTTATGCCCATGCTTCGACGCGGTGCTCAAAGTATGATCAAGTCCGGAGCGGATGTGATCGGGGAACAGAAAAGCGCGGAACAGGATTTTGATAGTTCGTATTTAAAGGGCTCTACGACCATATCTAAAGTTTCAGGCGGCGTTAGCACAACGGCAGGAAATGAAGCAACACAGCAGAGCATAGATGAAACAACGAATACGGATGCGAGGTCAACGCTTTATCTGGGTTCTACGGAGGATGAGTAAATGAATTTTCGACGGGGACAAAGCACTCTCGAGTATGTTATTCTCATCCTGATCGTTGTTGCGGCGCTTTTGACGATGCAGGTGTATATGAAACGCGGCGTTCAGGGACGGTGGAAATCGGCCGTGGATGATATGGGCGATCAGTATGATCCGAATTCGACCGCATTGAACCTGGTTTATAATTATGACACATCTTCGAGTTCCGAGGTCAGGGTAGAAACTATGCCCGGGAAAAGCGAATATGTGACCATGCGGTATGACAATACTATTTCGTCGGAGAGTAAAAAGGGTGTTTGGACAACACCGATGAAATAAAAAGGTGATAAAGTTGAGACAGGAAAAACGGTATTTCCCAAAACAAGCGCAAGGATTGATCGAACTGTCGGTATTCGGTTCGATCCTGATCTTTCTTTTGGCGGTCATTATTTCCCAAGGTATTGATGCGGCTACTGCCAATAGCCGCAATTCTGTGTTGATGCGTAAGGCTTTATTGACGTCTTATCTGGGAGATTATTTCAGTATATCGCCGAGCTTCTTTGTGGTTGAGGACAGGATCACGCCCGGGGTCACGAAATATGGTGAGATCGACCGGCAGGCGTATATGTTTTCGGGGAATGGAACGCTATCTTCGTGGCTGTATTATACGCCGGATGACGATGAAGCGGGTGCGACCCAGCATATGACTGTTTTTGTTAATGGGCAGAGATTTAATATTCCAACAACCGCACAAACAGATGCCACGGTATCGACAGGAAGCGGATTGGCAGGGAGCGGAAGCGGTAATTCTGTAGAGATCAATGACCGGTTAAATCGGGAAAACGGCGCTTTTTGCACACATGAAAAAAACACGGCGGATAATGAAAAGTATTGTCACTCCATCGGCGAGGAGCTCGAAGATGGTTATATATGTACAGAAGCAAGAATGATCGAAAGATTCAATCTCAAGCGCGTGGCCGGTGTGACCGCTCTTCCTGAAAATTATGCGGATCTTTCGTGGCAATGGCGATGTGAAAGGCCGGATACTGTGTATGCAGAAGTGACCAAGCCGGTTGGAGGATTCCCAAGCTACGACTTTAATGGTGATCTGGTCGAAGAGTCGATCTATATGATGAAGAAACAGGGAAGCGATTATGTGATCCGTTCTATAGCACAAGGGGTGGGTGCTGATAATCCGAATTGTGTGGCGTCGGGCTTGTTGCCGGAAATGTCGATCTATACGAATAATCAAAATGTTTTCCTGAAGATCGAAGAGGATGCGGGCAATCATAGGACGCGTAACGTGAAAAGTTCAAGCGGTAAGAATCAGGTCGATCTGATCGAGCGGCAATATCAGATCCCGCGAGGCGTTGGTGCAAATATTGGTGGTGTTGCGAGCTGTGCCAGTTTAGGAAGAACGATCGGGTGTGATGAGAAGGTGCCCCAGGGGAATTTGTGCTGTTTTCAGGGGAGTCTACGATGGCAAACGTGTTTAGACACAAGCACTAATATTTTATATATTCGCAGTATTTTAAATAACACCCGTCAGACGTCTTGGCAGGGAAAGAAAAAGATCAACTAGGAAGCTGATCAAATATGAAATATGAGCGCGCGCAGTCTATTTTAGAATTTACGTTTGCGATGATCACCGTGCTTTTTCTTATTTATGGTGTTTTGCAGACGGCACAATGGACACTCTTGACCGTTGCGGAACAAAGCCGCGGGATGGATGTCGGGTCGGGAGAGGCTGCCGCCGCATTACGGACGGCGAGAGGAAGCGCGGGATTGAGGCCTATTGATGCTACCTGGCAGAAGAAATAAAGTATTCACGGGGGTGGTTATGACACAGCGGGATCTACAAGAGAAACAAGGTATTTTCCGCCTTCGTTATACAAAAAAAGGCGGGCAGATATCGCTGGTCATGATCCTTGTTCTTATTATAGCGTTGGTTTTATTAGCGTTGTCCATTAACTGGAAGACGGTTGCGAGCAGTAAATGGAAAACGATCTATGGGGCGACCGTGGGCTCGTCGCAAATAGCGAGCAATTATGCGAGCTACGCATATATGTTGGCTGAAACGTATCTGGAGGGGCAGAAAAGAAAAAAGTCGTGTGAAATA
This sequence comes from Candidatus Omnitrophus sp., assembly GCA_020719005.1. Taxonomy (GTDB): domain Bacteria; phylum Omnitrophota; class Gorgyraeia; order Zapsychrales; family Fredricksoniimonadaceae; genus DYQZ01. The sequence goes on along the minus strand of DYQZ01000019.1, from coordinate 14,964 downwards.
AATGCCTTATTGGTCGTTGCTATATTATCCGGTGGAGAGATCTTTGCAATGATCGGGGCATGGGCTTTTGAGAAACGGGCTTCTGGTATTGTTAAGAGTTGGAATTCCCAGCAGGTAAGAACAGGGTCGCAGCCTGAAGATTGGGTACAGGGTGGTTCAACGACAGCGCTGACCATGGCTGTTGATGATAATGATACTGTTTATGATTTTTCAGATGCAGATAGTGATGGGAATTTTTGTTCGATCTCCAATTATGCGTTATGTAAGGCGCGCGTGGCGCGTTCGATCGCGTATGCGGCGCGTCGTTCAGGTGCGTATCTAAGGCCAACGGTGGGGAGCTTTGCTACATTTAAAAATGCGTTGAGAGATCTATTAGATGAGTTGGGGCTTTTGGCGTATGACGATACGTCGTGTTCGGCTTGTCAAGAGCATCCTGAGAAATGCGACCCCTGTTGTGTTCAAGCTTCAAGCCGTCCCAGTACGTGCGCAACGGATGGAACAAGCTGTCTTTCTTCAGCTGTAACTTCGTATGATCCCTTGTATTGTGCTAAACAGGATCCGGAGAGTTTTGTAGGTTTTTGGGGAAAAACAGACATGGACTCCAAGACAATGAAAACAATAGCCAATGATCCGTCCGCTTCCTTGATCACAGATCCGGATAAGATCTTGCGCGGCGCGGATACAGAAGGACAGATCTTTCCATTACAGTCGCTGATCAAGGATACGGCAATGAATGTGGCGGGGCTTAATGCGGGCAGTGTGCATCAAAATGATGAGGAGTGCATGTGGTGTGCAGAACAAGCCGTTGGCACATGTCAGGCTTCGGGGAATACGGATCCTTTTTGGGGATCATTTCAGCAAATGAACTTGAATGCGTGTGATGGGCCGACATGTTGTGTGAATCGGTTTGCTACCTCAGTGAATGGCGTATCTGCCGATGCCAGGGTGATCGATCGGGTCAGTACAGTGCCGGATCTCGGCGTGCCCAAAGTTTCTTTTGAGATAGTGATACCGGAAGAAACGACGACAGATGATAGCAGTACGACTACGAGTGAAGATCCGGCGGATGATGTTATTTTAGAAGATGGAGAAGTGTTGGTGGATGAGGTTGCTTATGGTTCTAGCGGAACAACTGGTTCAACCACAACAGCAACCTTGGAAGATTTTTATATTGGCACGTCACTCATGTTGGAGGAAGAGGCGGCCACACTGGTTCCTTTTTGGAAAAATCAGGATTCCCCGTATCTGATCAATCAATGGGGCGATGATATTACAGAGGTGATCGGAAGAACCGAGATCTTGGTCGGTGATAATACACATGGAATGATCGCGGCCGCGAATAAGGCAGATGTGTGGCTGCAGACAAATAATTTGAATCAGGCAAATACCTGGTGCGTTCCTTCAACAGAAAGCGATATACCGACGGTAAAAGAAAGAAATGCTATCAAGTCCGGCGGGGTTGCGTGGGGGTCTGTTCAAAGTGTGGTGAATTGTTTGAATTATAATGCTAATAATCAAAATGCATTTGAAGCTTGTCTTGCGATCCCAGATGCGGCGCATTGCAGTGATCTGCCAAGGTCGTTGGTCCCAGGTTTCAATCCCAATAATGCGCCTGACTATACGCCGGGATCAGGATATTTGCAGAGGATCGAGCAGTCTGCGTTCTTGGCAAAGGATCAGTCGGCCAAATTCCAGCAAAGAGGATTATATTTAAAAAGGATCGTTGATGGGGTGACAAACATCAGGGATAAGTTTCGCGCTAAAGCCGTTGATCTCGTCATCAAAAAGAATGCTCTTAGGGCGGCGTTCGATCAAGTTAAGATCGATGTGGGTGCTGCCATTACCACCATGGGGAATGATGCCACTATTATTTATGGCTGGATGGGGCCGGCCCCTAAAGATAAAATACTGGGCGCTTGGCATGTGGTTAAAGTGGCGGGGTCTGGTATCAACGAACTTCCATGGATCAAGGCAAAGAAATCACGTAAAAAACTGGTTATTGTTTGTATTACTTTTACGCTGTTGGAATATAAAGGTTCTGTCGGGATGGAGGTGTGGCGCTATGATGAGGATCTGGCGACCATGGATAAGTTCTTTAAGAAAACTCTTTCAGGTAATGAAGATATTGGTAAGCGGCTTTTGCAGGAGTGTGTTGACCCAGTAGATAAAGCGATATGGTGTCTCGAAGGGAGTCCAACGGATTGTAAAAAGGAAGATCCTCACTGGCGCCCGGCGTTCATTGGTATTCGTAGTAATGCTTGTCGGGCGGTGATCAACGATGCGATGGCGCAGAGCGTTTCATCGCGGAAGGGTGTCCATTATGACATGCCGGGAAGTAGCGCGAAAGTAGAGTTTAAGTTCCAATAAGAAAATATTTTATGCAAAAAGAACAGAAAATAAAAAAAGATCATTCCAGTGGCGCATCCGTACTGGAGTATGTGATAGTGGTTTTGGCGGTCATCCTTGCGCTCATCGCGATGCGGCCTTATTTAAAGAATGCGATCACGGGGCAATACCGTAAGGCGGGCGAGGGGATCGGGTTTTTTCGGCAATATGATCCGAAAGACACACGGGCATGTGTTAAGGATGAGGCTGGTTTTTGGTATTCACGCCGGTGTTTTGAAGACCAAATGTCGAAGTGTCCTTTGGATGTGCCTGGCCTTAGTTCAGCAGGGGCCGCTTGTTTTAATGGGATCAAAACTGCCTGCCAAGCCCCCTGTGCGGGGATATAACTGAAAAAAGTTTTTAGGAGAAAAAATGCTAACAATGGTGCTTTTTTTAACATTCACGTGTGCGGTGCTGTTCGCCAGTTTTGGTATCCCCTATATTCTAAAGACCATGGTCGAGGTCAACAAGAAGCGCGCCAAGGATTTCTCCAAGGAAATGGAGCGCACCATGATCGAGGAGGATATCCGGAAAGTGTCGATCTTTTATGTGATCGGGCCTTTCGCGTTGGCGGCGATCGGTTTTATTTTGCTTCCGCTGGAGCTTCGCGCTGTAGGTGTGGTGGCTGGGGGTGTCGTTGGTTTCATTATCCCAAGAACATATGCCGGGATGCTTATTTCCAAACGCAAACAGCAGTTCGAGAATCAGTTGATCGACGGACTGATGATCATGTCGAGCTCTTTTCGCGGGGGGCTCAGCCTTGTGCAGGCGGTCGAGGCGGTCGTTGAAGAAATGGGGGATCCGATCCGTCAGGAATTCGGGTTCGTGCTCAGTGAAAATAAAATGGGTGTTGCGTTAGATGATGCCTTGAACCGTTTATACAAGCGTTTGCCGTCGCCTTCGCTTCAACAGATGGTGACCGCTGTGTTGCTGGCGCGTGAAACGGGTGGAAACTTGCCGATCGTTTTTTCCAGGATCGTGACGACATTACGTGAGCGTAAAAAGATCGAGGAGAATATTACGGTCTTGACATTGCAGGGGCGCCTTCAGGCGGTGGTCATGAGCGGCCTGCCCGTGGCGTTCTTTTTTATGGTCAGCAATACGAACCCAAAATATTTCAATGTGATGTTGGGGACAGAGATGGGGCGTATGTTACTTATCACTTGCGCGGTGTTGTGGGTGGTCGGGACATTTTTTATCATTAAGATCAGCACATTCAAAGACTTTTAAGGGGAGCTTATGGTATTAGCTGTTGGTTTATTATTGGTTTTTGTTGCGATCGGTTTACTTATCACAGGTCTTTCCCCTGTTTTCAAAGAAGAGCGCCCGACTCTTAATCTAGAGGGGCTTGGGCTTGAGGGGCACGTTTCTATCCAGAAGAAAGAAAAGCCGAAAAGTCCGACGATGGTCTTATTGAATTCGATCGCGATGATCAATCGGCCACTTTTGTCTCCGGCGATACGCAATCGTTTGATGCATGATTTTGATGTTGCTCAAAAAGATATTACACCGGAATTTTTCTTTTTAATAAAAGAGATGATGATCGTCGGGCTTCTTATTTTATTGCCAAGGTTTCTGGGGACAGAATCATTGGCCATGGCATTTTTTCTGGCGTTCGGTCTCGGGTATTTTATGCCTGAATTCTGGTTAAAAGGCGAGATCGCAAAAGTGAAAGATAAGATCGTTAAGCTTTTGCCGGATACGGTCGATCTTCTGGGGTTGTGCGTGAATGCGGGGCTTGATTTTATGATGGCTTTGAAATGGGTGATCGAGAAATCATCCCCTTCACCCATCATTGATGAGCTTAATAATATGTTGCAAGAGATCAGTATTGGAAAGCCGCGTCGTGATGCATTGAGGGATCTGGCGGCGAAATATAATTTACCGGATCTGGCTACTTTTTCACGAACGCTTATCCAGGCGGATAAAATGGGGACATCCGTGAGCGACGCGTTAAATATTCTTTCTGAAGATATGCGCCTAGCGAGATATCGCCGCGGGGAGGCAATGGCACTTAAAGCGCCGCTTAAACTTTTAGCGCCGCTTCTTTTTTGTATCTTCCCAGTCGTTGGTATCTTGGTTGGAGGTCCGATCTTTCTTGATTTTATGTATAATAATCCGCTAAAGAACATGGCGGGAACCTAGTTTTTCTTTCTTGACGCGGTCCTTCGGTAGAGGTATTATCAATATGCCTGCGAAGCGAACATCTCGTGGCAGGCAAATGAAAAGGGCGGCCCGAATATACGGCCGCCTTATTTTTTATTAAACGAGAATTCTGGTGCGATGTGTATAATAGGCGCACAAAAAAGGGATAGGATATGGCATTAGATATTGAAAAGATAAAAAGTGATCTCACAGAGGATCTTAAAGCAGCTTTGTCGCTTGAGGCGTTGGAAGCGGTGCGTATTAAATACCTGGGCAAAAAGGGAATGCTTCAGGATATATATGCAGGGCTCGCGACAGCGTCTATTGAGGAAAAGAAGCTCATTGGTAAAAGTGCGAATGAGATCAAGCTGTTGGCAGAAACGCTTATTAGCGCACAAAAAGAAACGCTTGGCGCACAGCAAAAGAGTGGGGACGCGATCGACGTGACGATCCCTGGCGCACGCTATAGTTTGGGTACAAAACATTTGATCAATCAGACGGTGGAAGAGATCTGCGATGTGTTCGAGTGCCTTGGTTTTGTGATCCAGCGCGGGCCCGAGATCGAAAGTGAATTCCATAATTTCTCGGCGCTTAATATTCCGCTTGATCATCCGTCGCGTGATTCATTTGATACATTTTATCTGGATCAGGAAGACCCTGATGCGAAAGGGCGTTATTTGCTGTTACGTAGTCATACGTCACCGGGTCAGGTGCGGGTGATGAAGCAGTTCAAACCGCCGATGGCGGTCATAATTCCAGGTAAGGTTTATCGTCCGGATGCGGTGGACGCGAGCCACTCGTTCATGTTTCATCAGATCGAGGGCTTGCTCGTGGATAAACAGGTTTCTTTTGCGGACTTGAAAGGGCTTTTGACGGCATTTTGTAAGCAGTATTTCGGTGAGGATGTGAAGATGCGGTTCCGTCCGCACTTTTTTCCGTTTACAGAGCCTTCGGCGGAAGTGGATATTCAGTCGAATATTTTCAAAGGACGTGCGGGTAAGTGGCTTGAGATCCTTGGCTGCGGCATGGTGCATCCAAAAGTATTTGAATCTGCCGGGTATCCGAGGGGTGAATATTCCGGTTTGGCGTTCGGGATGGGGGTTGAGCGTATCGCGATGCTTAAGCATGGCATCGGGGATATTCGTACCTTCGTCGAGAATGACACCAGGTTCTTAAAACAATTCTAATTAAAAGATACAGCGGTATTAAAACGTTCGAGACATTGTTATGAAATTAAGTTTGAATTGGCTTCGGGAATATATCGATCACGGGTTAACGCCTGACGAGTTGTCATTCCGTTTGACCATGGCGGGGCTTGAGGTTGAGCATGTTGAAAAGATCGGCAGTGATACTGTTTTTGAAATTGAGATCACGCCTAATCGGCCGGATTGTTTGAATACGCTTGGGCTTGCGCGGGAAGTGTCGGCCATCACGGATAAAGATGTTAGATCTCCGGGGATCAATGAATATGAAGACACTGGAGATGTGGATATTGCTGTTGAGGCAAAAGCGGATTGCAGTCGGTATATCGGCACGCTCATCGAAGGCATATCGGTTAAGCCTTTTCCGGCGGAGAAAAGTTTATTTCTGCAGGCATTGGGCTTAAATCCTATTTCCAATATTGTTGATCTGACCAATTTTGTGATGTTTGAGCAGGGGCAGCCGCTGCATGCTTTCGACTATGATAAATTAGAGGGCGGGAAGATCATTGTCCGTCGGGCGAAGAAGGGCGAGAAGATCATCACACTTGATGATGCCCTGCGCACGCTTGATGAAAGTGTTCTGGTCATTGCGGATGCTGTAAAGCCGGTTGCGATCGCGGGTATCATGGGAGGGCGTGACACCGGCGTGACGTTATCGACCAAACGTATTTTACTCGAAGCGGCTCAGTTCGATCTTGGCCTTATACGGCGCACGTCGAGAAAGCTGGGGATGACGAGCGATTCTTGTTATCGTTTTGAGCGCGGCGTTGCGTGGCGTTTGACCGAGAGCTCATCGAATAGGATCACGGACCTTGTGTTGCAGACGGCCGGGGGTGTGGTCAAGGCGCGTCGGGACGTGGTGGTGAGCGAGCCGAAACGTCAGCGTGCGGAAATAACAGTTACGGCCGGGGATATCCAAAAGCTTCTTGGCTGCACGCTTGATATGGGCCGTTGTGAAAAGATCTTGAAACGCTTGGGATGCGTGGTAGCGACGGGGTCGGGAACGCTTTCAGTTATTTCTCCGTATTTCCGCAATGATATCCAGATCAAGGAAGATGTGATCGAGGAAGTGGGGCGCGTGATCGGGTATGATAATCTGCCGATGTCGCTTCCGCACGTGTCTGCGGTGAATATCGTGGTCGATCAGGAAAAAGAAAAGTTCTATGAACGCGTTTCGGACCTGATGATCGCCAGCGGATTTAATGAGGTTGTGTTGTATTCGCTCGTCGGAAAGTCAGCGCTTGAAAAGACAGGATATCAGGGGCCGGTGATCAAATTGCAGAACCCGATGTCAGCAGAGCAGGAGCTTATGCGGCCGACATCGCTTGCCAGCATACTGGGGGTCGTGGCCTCGAACATGAATCATGGCCAGCGTGATCTTAAATTATTTGAAGTGGGGAAAAAATATTTACCTGGCGGAGAGAAATGGACGCTTTCGATCATCATGGCAGGCCGCAGGGATGATGACTGGCGCCATTCGAAGAAAGAGACCGTTGAATTCGTTGACTTGAAGGGTGTTGTCGAGGAAGTTTGTGCAAAGCTTCGCGTAAGATGGCTGGCTTTCACGCCGGGTGCGGTTAGTTTTCTTGAAGAAGGTGTAAGTGCCGATGTCTTTGTCAATGATCAGAAAGCCGGATGTATGGGGAAGATCCGGAGTTCTGTTCTTGCTGCTTTTGAAATAAAGAAGGCGCTTGTTTATTTTGCTGAGATCGAGCTTGAGCCATTGAAAGACGCGGTCGTCGTGCGTGAGCGTTTTCAGGAATTGAATGAATTCCCGTCCGCGGTAAGGGACATTAGCTTGGCTGTAAAGAACGGCAGTGCATCGTTTGAGGCCATGCGCGCGCTGTGTATGGAGAATGGCAGCGGCCTTTTACAACGGATCGATTTTGTCGAGCTTTATAGCGGAGAGAAGATCGCGGAAGGTTCAAGAGGCTATGTGCTTTCATTCGTTTATCAGGCGAAAGGCCGCACGTTGACGGATGGGGAAGTGAACACGCTTCATGAAAATCTTACGCAAAAACTTGTTGAAACATTCGCTGTCGTGAGACGATAATAGATAAGAGCGGATAACTATTTCCTGCTGTGTGCGTTTTAGGGGGTACGTAATATTGAACCAATACAATATTACAGGGGTCTGTTGTCTCTGTGCGCCTGATGGCCACGAGCTTTTCCCCACCTGTTTATCAGGTTTCAATAAACTATCCCTAACGGCATAAGCGGGTTTTTTCTAAAACCCTGCAGGGTCTCATGCAGGGTTATTTTTTCCACTAAGGACCCATCACATGTTCGATCAAGAAAAAACATCCCATTCTCCACTCGCGGTCAGGATGCGTCCGCGCATTCTTGAGGAATATGTCGGGCAGGAACATATTTTAGGCAGCGGAAAGCTGTTGACCCGATCGATCGATGCCGATAGGGTAAGTTCGATCATTTTATACGGGCCTCCTGGCGTTGGTAAAACAACATTGGCGCTGTGTATCAGTGAGCGGACGAAGGCGTCGTTTGAAAGCATTAATGCGGTGATGTCAAATGTGGAGGAAATGCGCCGGGTCATTGCGGGGGCGAAGAACCGTCTGGTGATGTCAGGACAGCGGACCATTCTTTTTATTGATGAGATCCATCGTTTTAATAAAGCACAGCAGGATGTCTTGATGCCGGATGTGGAGAACGGGACGATCATTTTGATCGGGGCTACGACCATGAATCCGTTCTTTTCGCTGGTTTCGCCATTGTTGTCGCGGTCGCTGGTCTTTGAATTGAAAGCATTGACCAAAGAAAATGTGATGACGCTGTTGAAGCGGTCGCTCGTGGATAAAGAAAGAGGGTTGGGTAATATTCTCGTTGATGCTGATGAGAAGGCGCTTTTATTTTTAGCGGATATGTGTGATGGCGATGCCCGGCGTGCGCTTAATGCTCTTGAAGTGGCGGTCATGACAACGCCTAAGAGTGAGAACGGGCGCGTGGACTTGACCATGTGTGTCGCCGAAGAATCGATCCAGAAAAAGATCGTGCAGTATGATGCGGATGGGGATGTTCATTATGATACCGCCTCTGCTTTCATTAAATCTATGCGCGGGTCTGACCCGGATGCAGTGCTTTATTGGATGGCGAAAATGATCCATGCCGGCGAGGACCCGCGTTTTATCGCGCGGCGTATCTGCATTTGCGCGGCGGAAGATGTGGGGAACGCGGACCCGAATGCGCTGTTGGTGGCGAATGCGGCGCTTTCTGTAGCAGAGTTCGTCGGACTTCCGGAGGCAAGGATCCAATTAGCGCAGGCGGCTGTTTATGTGGCGTGTGCGCCAAAATCGAACGCGGTTTATCTGGGGATCGATAAAGCGCTCGAGGATGTGCGCACCAAAAAGAGCGGCAATGTTCCGGCGCATTTGCGGGATGCTTCATATAAAGGAGCAAAAGAGCTTGGGCATGGACAAGGGTATAAGTATGTACACGACCATCCGGGGCATTATGTGGCGCAGGAATATATGCCTTTCAAGGCGGAGTATTATCAGCCTACGGAGATGGGGTATGAAAAGAAGATCAAGGAGCGGCTTGAGAATCTTAGAAAGCGGGCATGATCGAAATGACACTTGATGTTCCAAAGGTGAAAGGCAGAGACACCTCTTTGGCGCTCAGACAGAAAAAACCGTCTTTCTTTATTGTTAGGGGCAGACGGTTTTTTAACTCGCTCCAAAGAGATGTCTCAGCCTTTTTGAGCATATTGCATGGGTGTGGTGATGAAGAATAGGGTGTTTGTAACAGGCTCTTGTTAAAAGAAATGAATAATGATAAGATAAACAGCTTTTTTTGAAGGCTTTACAGGTTGAAATATGGGACAGGTATCTTTCCAAACAAAACAGGAAATGCGCAGGCATGTTCTTGATCTTATAAAAAGTCAAAAGGAGGAAGTTGCTTTAAAGAAAAACCGGGAGATCTTCGAGAAGTTCTTGTTGTTACCGGTTTTTGTGAAGGCTAGGACAGTGTTGTTTTATGTATCATGCAGAGGGGAAGTTGATACCTTTGCCATGATGAACAGAGCGATAGAGTTGGGGAAAAGGGTTGCAGTACCGCTTGTAGTCAAGGAAGAAAAAAAGATCATACCAGTCGTGATAAAAGCGACTAATGAATTAAAAACGGGCACTTATGGTATTTTGGAACCGCAACAAGACAACAGCCTCGGCAGGCTCCCTTTTGATGAGATCGACCTTGTGGTCGTTCCGGGGCTTGCTTTTGATCGTTTGGGCAATCGTCTTGGTCGTGGTGCCGGGTATTATGACCGTTTGATCTCAATACTTCCGTTGAATACGCCAACCATTGGATTGGCTTATGATCTTCAGATCGTAAGCGCCATTCCCTTCCTCGAAGCTCACGATAGACCAGTGACAGTTGTTTTATCCAACAATTAAGAAGTTTTGATCTGTTTGGAATATGGGGACAGGTCAGCAACAAAGAGTGGGCAGTTCTTATCAGGTGTCGGCAGTAGTTCTGGACGTCGGCAGCACAAAGTTACTACAACGAGGGTGTTAGAAAAAGGAGTTCACATGGGAGCATTGAGCATTTTGTTGATCGTAGTGGCGGCAGGCGGCGCGTTCGCAGGCGGATATTTCTTAAGCCGGGTGGTTAAAGGAAAACAATTAAAACAGATCGAACAGGAATCTGAGAGCATCAAGGATATGGCCCGCCGTGAGGCAGAGACCATTAAAAAAGAGGCTGAACTTCATGCGAAGGATACGATGATCAAGCTTCGCCAGGAGTTTGAACAGGAAAGTAAACAGCGCAGGGAAGAGATCCAGGTTTCGGAAAAAAGGATCGTTCAAAAAGAAGAGAATGTTGAAAAGCGTTTAGACCTTCTGGATAAAAAAGAAAAAGATATCACGACACGCCATGATGTGTTGAAACAGAAAGAAACAGAAGTTACGGGCAAGAATGATGAGCTCGGAAAAATGATCCAGCAGGAAAAAGAAGTGCTGCACAAGGTGTCGAATTTGACCCGTGATGAGGCGAAGCAGCTTCTTTTGACACGCATTGATGAAGAGCTTATTCACGAGAAGGCGACGCGTATCCGTTCGATGGAAGAAGAGATCAAGGAGTCGTCTGATAAGAAGGCGCGCGAGATCCTTTCGATCGCGATCCAGCGTTGCGCCTCTGATCATGCGGCAGAAACGACCATTAGCGTGGTGCATTTGCCCTCTGATGAAATGAAGGGGCGCATCATTGGCCGTGAAGGGCGTAATATCCGGGCACTTGAACAGGCGACAGGGGTTGATATCATTATTGATGATACGCCTGAAGCAGTCACGATTTCCGGTTTTGATATGGTGCGTCGCGAGATCGCACGGTTAGCGCTTGAAACGCTTATTTCTGACGGGCGTATTCACCCCGGGCGTATTGAAGAAGTGGTGGAGAAGGCCAAGAAGGATCTTGAGATCAAGATCAAGGAAGAGGGTGAATCCGCAGTATTCCAGCTCGGGATCCATAATATGCATCCTGAATTAGTGAAGCTGATAGGTCGTTTAAAATACAGGACCAGTTTTGGTCAGAATGCGCTTCAGCATACCAAGGAAGTGGCGCGGTTGATGGGCGTGATGGCGCATCAGTTGGGCTTGGATGTGAATTTGGCGAAGCGTGCGGGGCTCTTGCATGATATCGGCAAGGTTGTTTCTGCCGAGGCTGAAGAGGGAACTCACGCGGTGGTAGGCGGACGCCTGGCACGCAAGTTCGGCGAGATCGAAGTTGTTGCCAATGCCGTTGAGTCGCATCATAACGAAGTTGAAAGCAAATATATATTCGGCATCCTCGTGTGTATTGCGGATACGGTAAGTGCATCCCGTCCGGGCGCGCGTGCTGAGTCGCTTGAAACATATATCAAGCGTCTCGAGAATCTTGAGAAGATCGCGAATTCGTTTAAAGGGATCGATAAAGCATATGCGCTTCAGGCTGGTCGTGAGATCCGTATCATGGTCGATCCGGCCAAGATGAACGATGATGAAGCGATCGTTCTGGCGCGTGAGATCAAGACCAAGATCGAGGCTGAAATGGAGTATCCAGGCCAGATCAAGGTGCTCGTCGTTCGTGAGACAAGGGCTGTGGAGTTTGCGAAATAATGAAGGTCCTGTTTGTTGGAGACATTGTTGGGACTCCTGGCCGCGCGGTTTTTGCCGCGACGGTGCCACGCATGAAGGCGGCGGGCGAGGTGGATTTTGTTATTGCTAACGCCGAGAATGCGGCCGCGGGAAGTGGCATCACAGAAAAGATAGCGCGCGAGATCTTTGATAACGGGTGTGATGTCATCACGCTTGGGGATCACGTGTGGGATAAAAAAGAATTATATCCGTATCTCATCAGTGAAAAAGCCATGATCCGTCCCGCGAACTGTACGCCGGAGGCGCCGGGGCGCGGGTATTGTGTGGTTGATGGGCCGAAGGGTATCAAGATCGGTGTTGTGTGTCTTTTGGGGCGCACGTTCATGAAATATATGGTCGAGTGTCCGTTCAAAACGCTTGATAAGGTTTTGGCCGAGATAACAAACGCCGTGAAGGTCGTGGTGGTTGATATGCATGCCGAGGCGACCAGCGAAAAGATCACGATGGGGTGGTTTGCTGATGGTAGAGTGTCGGCGGTATTAGGGACGCATACGCATATTCCAACGGCAGATGAAACGGTGTTGCCTCAGGGGACCGCGTATATCACGGATGTGGGGATGACCGGTCCCTATGATTCAGTGATCGGACAAAAGAAAGAATTGATCCTGGAGAGATATTTGACAGGATTGCCGAATAAGTTTGAAGTGGCGCTTGGGAGCGGAACGCTTTGTGGCGCGCTTGTTGATATCGATGAGAAAACGGGCCACGCACGATCGATCGTGCGTATCCGCAGGGACGCTTAACCGTGGGGAGGGCTTCTTATGTCGTGGGAAGGTCTTAATCGAAGAAAGTTTCCGAGGGTCGCATTGCCGTGTCTGATCAAATTCTCGAAAGAGAAGACAGGCGCTGATATGCTTCTGACCCATTCGGAGAACATCAGTAGCGGCGGTGTGTGTGTGGTCATTAAACGTCAACTTGATCTTTTTTCCGCGGTGGATGTGGAGATCGATGTTATGGATGGCGAGAATACGATCCATGTTAAGGGTAAGACTGTTTGGACTGTCCGGCGCAAAGCGACCGAAAATGTTAAGCCGTCTTTTTACGATACGGGAATAGAATTCACGGATCTGCAGGAAAGAGACCGGGCGCGCTTGGATGTGATCATCGCACGGCTTGTGGCGGCAGAAAAAGTAACAGACTTTTCATAAGGTTGATGGAAAAGAAAGAGGATGGGGATGGTCAAGGTTCGTTTTGCACCAAGTCCGACGGGATATTTACATATAGGAGGAGCCAGGACGGCTCTTTTTAATTGGATGTACGCGAAAGCACAGGGCGGACAATTCGTGCTTCGTATCGAGGATACGGACCTGGAGCGTTCAAAGCCAGAATATGAAAAAGAGATCCTAGACAGCATGACATGGCTCGGTCTCACGTGGGACGAGTTCTATAAACAGAGCGAACGTTTCTCGCTTTATAAAGAGTATGCCGAAAAGCTGGTTGCGGAAGGTAAGGCGTATCGCGACGGAACAGCGGTTCTCCTGACGGTGGCGAAGGGGCGGGACATTAAATTTGATGACCTGATCCGCGGGCTTATTGTTTTTAATACCGATGAGATCAAGGACCAGGTGCTCATGAAGTCCGACGGATCACCGGCATATAGTTTCAGTTGTGTGGTAGATGATGCGCTCATGGAGATCACGCATGTGATCCGCGGTGAGGACCATATTTCCAATACTCCTAAACAGATCCTTATTTATGAAGCTATGGGGTTCAAGGTCCCGAAGTTCGGGCATTTGCCGCTTATCATGGGGACGGACGGTGCGCGTTTGTCGAAACGTTTTGGCGCGGTGGCAGTTACGGATTATCGCTCGGAGGGGTTTTTACCCGACGGGCTTGTTAATTATTTAATGCTGTTGGGATGGTCGCCCGGAAATGAGGAGATCCTTTCTTTGGCAAATGCGGTCACAAAATTCTCGATCAAGAGGGTGAATAAGACGGCCGCACAATTTAACATGGAAAAACTCAAGTGGACGAATGCGCAGTATATCAAGAAGTCTGCGACGGAAAGTTTGACGGATCTGTTGATCCCCGTCTTGCTTGAAGAAGGATATATTTCAGCGTCATTCGATAGAAAGTGGCTTGAAAGTGTTGTACAATTATTTAAGGCACGGATGTCGACCCTAAGAGAGTTCCTCGAAAGAGCCGGTTTTCTTTTTCTTAAGTCTTTTGTGATGCCACAGGAGGCGCACGAAGAACTTGCGGCCAAGAATGTGAAGAAAGAATTCTTGTTGTTGGCAGGGCGGTTAGAAGAAGCGCAGGCATTCGACTTGGCTACTACTGAGAAAGTATTTAGGGATATCGTTGCTGAGCTGGGCATCCCGAGTGGGGACCTGGTGCATCCGACGAGGCTTGCGCTTACGGGCAATGCGGTAGGCCCCGGTCTTTTTGAGACCATGGTGGCTTTGGGCAAGGAACGCACGATCGAGCGATTAAGAACAGCATATTAAGGTGAAGGAGGATGATGATGGCAAGATCGTTCCTGGTTGGGTTGGGTTTGCTGGTCATGATGTTGAGCGCCCAGGGTTGTGAGACGGTCAAAGGCACGGCTAACGGGATCAAACAGGACATTAATAATACGGCGTACAATGTCGCAGGCAAAGACGGCGTTATTATGAGATCAGATCGCTGGTTCAAGGAAAATGCCTGGTAAACGGCGTGTGCAGAATTCTTTTTGACAAGACGCGGACTTGTCGTTATATTTGTTGCTCATTGTTTTAGAAATTTTATTGCCCTGTGGTGTAATGGTAGCACAACAGCCTCTGGAGCTGTTTGTTTAGGTTCGAGTCCTAGCGGGGCAATTTTCTTATTAAGCAAGAAACCTCGTACCCGAATGGGCGAGGTTTTTTGCTTCTGTAGAAAAAATTGCCCACCGGAAAGAATCCTTTCCGGTGTTCCATAAACGGCCCTGAAGTTTTATAAATCCTCTACCCGAATGGGAGAGGATTTTTTTGCTTTTACGAGAAAAATGGTTGCCACCGGAAAGGAATCTTTCCGGTGCCGTAATGATCTTATCGTAAGTACTCGTACCCGAATGGGGGCGCAATGCTTTTCTTAGTTGAAACTCCCCAGGGTTCTCCCACCGTTTTTAG
>DYQZ01000018.1 GCA_020719005.1 Candidatus Omnitrophus sp. | reverse complement strand
ATAAAAAACATGTGATGATCGGCCTCAGCCAACCCTTTTTCATACCACACCCTGTCAAGTTTTTGCGACCCATCCACCGCGTCCACACAGACGCCCTATTCTTATATAAAGATACTATATAAATAGCCCAAAACCAAGGTCATGGGATAAAATACCTCCACCCTACCGGGAAGGGTGGAGGTAAAAAAGGGGATATCGGCCTGTTTTTCAGGCAAATATCCCCTGTTCTCAAATTATGGGGGTCGTCAGGACGGCATGGAAGGATTGTACACAATTTGGTGGATTCGTCTTTCTAGGGAGGGATCCGACAACCCCATATGTTAGATCCGGAAAAATAACACTGGCTCCGATCAAAGGGTGCTGCCTCTCTCCCGGTATCAAGCAAAGCACACAACCGCCCACCTGACACCTGCCAATAAAAAATCACACAACAAAGAGCAAGGGCTTAACAAGCCTTTCGTCAAAACCTCCATCGAGGTTTCCGTCCCAAAGTATATCCGACAAACTTCTAAATAAAAAGGGCAGCAACCCGCATCCAAGAAAACGCTTCCCTCTGAAAGTTGACGGCGTTGATTTCCGTGATACAATCACATCTATGTCCAATCCTTATTTCATCGGTATCGACGTCGGCGGCACAAAAATATACGGAGGGCTTGTCAGCCCTGAGGGAGAGATCCTCACTAACCTCAAGATCGCCACACCGCCTAAAGCTTCTCCTTCGACGATCACCCTGCTCATCATCAAAACAGCACGCGACCTGGCCATAGCTGGCCGCATCCCTTTTAGAAATATCCGCGCGGTCGGTGTAGCGATCCCGGGGATCGTGGATAATGACGGCAAAGTCGTTATCACCCCGAATATCCATCTCACGGGCGTGGACTTGAAAAAGATCCTCGCCAAAAAACTGCGTATACCTGTGTGTGTCGGCAATGATGTAAATCTTGGCGTGCTTGGCGAATGTTGGCTCGGTGCCGGACGGAAAGCAAAGAACATCATCGGCATTTTCCCCGGCACAGGTGTCGGCGGCGGTATTGTGATCAACAACGAATTTCTTGCCGGAACACAAGGCGCGGCCGCCGAGATCGGGCATATGCAGATCGCGGACGAAGGCCCTCTTTGCACCTGCGGGAATAAGGGATGCCTTGAAGCTTTTGCCGGACGCTGGGCGATCGAGAAAGCCATTCACGAAGGGCTCGCCGGGAAAAAACGTTCGATCATCACAACGCTTGCCGGGAAAAATCCAAAACAGATCAAAAGCGGCATGCTCGCCAAAGCGCTCAGTGCCAAAGATCCTTTAGTGACCGCTGTCATGCGGCGCGCCACCAGTGCACTGGCTCACGCCTGTGTCAGCCTGAACCATATTTTTAACTCTGACATGTTCCTCTTCGGAGGCGGGGTCATTGAAGCGTGCGGGGACTTCATGCTCCCTGCCATTGAAAAAGCGCTTAAGAACGATCCTTTCTTCAAAAGGCTTAAAACACCAAAAGTCGTGCGTGCCAAACTTGGTGATGATGCGGTCATGCTCGGTGCTGTTGCTATGGCCAAACGGTCGCTGGGTGAGAAAATAGAAGGAAAATACAAGATCTACCCGCTCTTGAAATACAAGGGCTCCGACAGGATCGCTACCGAGAAAGAGGTCCTTGAAGATATCTTTTATGTACGCGCTGACGGAAAGATCAAACGTCCGAAAAATATCTTTGCCGGGAAAATAAGCGAGAACGATCTTGAGGAAGTGTGCCGGAAATCACCCGACATCCTGATCATTGCAAAAGGAACAACACGTCCGGCCATCGCGCCCAAAGGACTAAAACTGCTCAAGAAAAAAAACATCACGCTGCACATTCTGACATCCCAACAAGCCGTGATACTTTTCAATCACCTTGACGAACGTAAGACGCTGTTGTCTTTTCCCTGACCAAAAATCTTACCTTACGGCTGTATACTTTCTCGAACAGGTCTGACTTTAATTTCCCAAACTCGACCTCAGCGGAAAGAGCTCCTTTGCCGGCAAGACGGATAAAAACCTCATCAGCAAAGATCTCAACTTTCACATCACTGACTAAAGATTGATGCGAACGGTCAAGCCCGTCTGCCATACGCACCAAAGCCCCCAGCCGCTCAACAAGCATCTTGTGATGATCCGGCAGATACATGAAATGCTTGTGGTCACTCGTCGGAAAAGACTTCCGGTGATACCGCGCAATGAGCGCTGCCACGGCTTGTTCACGGCATGTGAGCGAAAAACCTTTGGCCGCAAGAATAATATCCCGCGATGTTTTATGATGTGCGGACGGCCCATCAGTAAGGCCGATATCGTGCAGATACGCACCGACCTGAAGAAGAAGGCGCTCACGTGCCCCCAGGCCGTGCACTTCTTTTAATGCATCGAACAATTTCAGACTGATCTTGGTGACTTGCAGGGCGTGTGGTTTCTTAAGGCCCTTGGCCTCGCCCAGCTTTTCAGCCGTAGCCATGATATCCTCACGCACATCTTCAGGCAGAAGATCCGCCGGACTTCTGGCCTCAGCCAGCGCCCGCACGAGTTCAGGCGAGAATCCTTCTTTTTGCATACATAACAAACACGGGGAAATATCATATTCCACCCGAAAGAATTCACTCGACACTTTTCCTTCTTCAAAGGTCAGCATCGCATAATTAGCACGGGGGTCCTGATCAAAAGGCCTGCCCACCGCCCCGGGATTGATAAAAAGTGCCCTTTCGGCCTGCCGTGAAAAAACGTCGTGCGAATGCGCCACAAGCATCAAGTCCGCATCCGCCTTCCTCGCAAGCACATTCAGGCGCATAAGCGGTGTATACGGCGTAAGCGCGTCATTCATCCCGTCGGGACTTCCATGATAAAGCGCAACACGCTTGCCCATCCATGTAAAATGCGCATGCTCCGGGAGCCCGCGCAAATACTCACGTTCTTCTTTACCGAG
The DNA here is from genome assembly GCA_020719005.1 of Candidatus Omnitrophus sp. GTDB lineage: Bacteria > Omnitrophota > Gorgyraeia > Zapsychrales > Fredricksoniimonadaceae > DYQZ01. Next base: position 19,623 of record DYQZ01000018.1, on the reverse strand, counting down.
GGTCTGTTCTGTCCAGCGGAACACGAACGCCTTATAACTTTCTTTGGCCGTATCGACCACGCGGCGCACTTTTTCAGCTGAGATCACTTTATCATCGTGATTCCCCAAGACAACACGCGCACACACCTGTTGGACCAACCGCACACATTCATTAGGAAAAGGGCCATACCCGACGATGTCCCCCAGGCACCATATTTCATCCGCCTTGCGGTCACGGATATCTTTCAACACAGCTTCAAGCGCCGGAAGATTACCGTGGATATCCGCAATAAGCGCGATCTTCATGATGATCGACGCAGGGACCGCGCGGTCGGAACACGATCAAGCGCAAAAAAGCCCAAACGCGCCCAGGCTTTCTTTTTCTTAAGAGCATCCCATAAGATAAGAAAATCTTTATAGGACTCATCCCGGCGGGAAGAGAACTCTTTGGAAAGAAAATTCACTGCCTTGCGGAATTCAACATCGCGGCCTGAAGAATCTTTCAGGATGCGGATAAGCCCAAGCCACACATCAAAATTATGCACCTGCCCCAAGGCCCGCTGAACCCTCATCGCCGACTCAGCGAAAGGCCTCACGCGCCGGCCATAAAGCTCCTCTAAATTCTCAAGATTATACCGGAGATTCTTAGCCGCAATGCGCATCGCGTGAAGTTCCTGCACACATCCTGGTCGGCGCACAAAAGGTTCAAGGCTAAAAAGTTTATCCAAGCGCGTGATCACGCGGCTCTTGGCCCATTCATCGAGGGTAATGCCCGTATCCTCGAGGGTTGGTTTTAATTTTAATACGGCCTTAAAGATCTGCTTCTGGTTCATCCGCGTGATGGTCTTTAGGATCTTCGGCTGGGTCTCCCCGCGATCCTCCACAAGCTCATCCATGATCTCAAGGATCCCCCGGCGATATGGTGCGGCCACATCCTCGGCATATAACAAACGCAGGCATTCCAATTTAGTATCAATATCCCGCGCCGAACCAAGCGCACGTAAAAGCTTTCTCACATAAAGGACAGCCGCCTCATATTCACGGACCGTCAGCACATCTTTAAAATCAGATAAGGTGCTTTTAAGACGCCGGAGAGACACCCGCATCCGGTGAACATGCTCAATGTCCTTGTTGCGGCGCACACCTTTAACCTCAGCCTCAACCGCGGCAATGTGCCTCTCAACCGTCTTTAAAAAGAATTCGCGTTCATTCATCATATTAATAGTTCTTCAAAAAGAATTCCTGGGCGTTGAATTTATCATCTTTGGCCCGTCGGTATGAATACGTCCGCTGTGGGAGCAGCACGCGGCTTTTCTGATTATCGCGCCACGTGGTCTCAAGGATAGCACGCAAGCTCTCCTTCAAATTCGGCTGAAGGATCTCAAACATGAGCTCAATGCGTTTATCCAGGTTCCGGCTCATCCAGTCTGCCGACGAGAGGAATACCCTGTAATCTGAATTATTATTAAAGAGATAAATACGTGAATGCTCCAAAAACCGCCCGACCACGCTTTTAACCGTGATATTCTCGCTCAACCCCGGCACACCCGGGATAAGCACGCAGATGCCGCGCACCACAAGTTGTATCTTGACCCCGGCGGCTGACGCCTCATAAAGCTTGTTGATCATTTTTGTATCTTCAAGCGAATTCATCTTCGCAAAAATAAACCCGTTCTTGTGTTCCTGTTGAAATGCTATTTCCTGGTCGATCTGTTCAAAAAAGAATTCGCGCAAATCATTGGGCGAGGAAATAACGCGTTTCCATCGCGCAGGCTGTGAATAACCCGTAATGACATTGAACACATCCGAAATGTCCTTGGCAAAATCATCATTCGCGGTAAAGAACCCCACATCTGTATAAACTCGCGCGGTCTTCTCGTTATAATTCCCGGTCGACAAATGCACATAACGCCGCGTGCGTCCCTCTTCCCGCCGGACAATGAGCGCTATCTTCGAATGGATCTTCATCCCCGCGATGCCGTAGACCACATGGCATCCGGCCTCCTCGAGCTGGCGTACCCAACTGATATTCCGTTCTTCATCAAAGCGGGCCTTGATCTCAACCAGGACGGTCACCTGTTTCTTTTTCTTGGCCGCTTCTTTAAGTGCGGCTACGATCTCGGAATCCTCACCGGCACGATACAGGGTCATCTTGATCGCCAGCACATCCGGGTCCGCCGCCGCGCTCTTTAATAGATCTACCGTCGGATAAAATGACTGATACGGTAAATGAAGGAGAAAATCCCCTTCCTTGATGCGGTCAAAAATATTCTCATACACCACCTTGGCCGGAGGAAGCGCTGGATAAAAGAGTTTTGGTTCAACAATAGCGCCGGCCAGCTGGAACAAGAACGTCAGGTCAAATTCACTCTCAAGCGGCGTCACTTCTGTTTCAGAAAAACCCACCGCATTCGTCAATATCTCTCTTAATTCCGCCGGACATGCTTTTTCAATGCACATCTGCACCACGCGCGCACGCGGACGCTTGCGGATCTCCTCCTCGATCGAACGCAGCAAATTCGATGAGAATTCTTCATCCACTGAAAGCTCGCTGTCACGGATGATCCTAAAAAGCGATGCGCCCAGGATCTCATAACCCCGGAAGAATGTTTTTAAATTATCACGGATGATCTCGTCGATCAGAATGAACTCGTCCGTATCTTTTGCCGACGGAAGTTTCACCAGGCGCGCCACCCCTCCGGGGATCGGGATGATCGCCATATGCAGGGCGTCTTTGCGTTTCAAATACACCGCAAAAGAAATAGTCTTTGATGAAAGGACCGGAAGAGGATGCCCCTGATCGACCGCCATCGGCGTGATGATCGGATAAAGCGTGCTGTCGAAGAAACGCTTCACGAACTTCTGCTGCTCTGCATTCAGTTCCGCCGAACGACGGATGAATTTCTTTTCCTGGGCCAGCCCGGGCTTCAGTTTTGTTTCATAGACCGCATAGACCTTGCTAATGAGCTCCTCGGTCTTCTCGCGCACCTCACGGTAAACATCCTGAGGGTAATATCCATACGCGTCGGGGCGGTTATACTGTGCATCCATAAGCCGCCTAAGCCCCGCCACCCTGACCATAAAAAACTCATCGAGGTTGTTCATAAAAATAGCCAGGAACCGCGCGCGCTCCATGAGCGGATTATCACTATCCAAAGCCTCTTCGAGCACACGCTCATTGAACTGCAGCCAGCTGATATCGCGGTGGATAAAACGGTCTTTGTCTTCGAGTGGGGGAATATCCATCTTCAATGTCATTCTATTTACTACAGGATTGTCCTGCGATGGTTGTATCGGTGCAAAGTTTCAACACAGTGGTTGAGCCGGTCTTCAAACGTGTCGCCTGCACACACGCATACGGAAGCTGAGGAAGTGTTGGTGCTTCATAAGGAGTAACCGCATATGCCCATTTAGGCGCGCTCACCGGAAAATCCATTTTCAGATTCAAATTAATGTGGGCCAAGGTATCAACCAACGTGGCAACTGGATACGCCCCGTTATTGATCCGATAAATAGTACTGGCAGAGGCGATCGATTCCATGTTGATGCACGCTTCCCGTTCGGCGGCCTTCTCCATGGAACCTGAAAAACTCATCATGGCCAACGACGAAAGGACGCCGATGATCACGAGCACGACCATGATCTCGACCAATGTGAACGCTATTTTACTTTTCATGTACGCGGCTCCTGATCCATCACACTCCCCCTCCGTAATATCACCCATAAAAAACAGCCTAATTAGGATTGATGATCTTCCCATCTTTCAAATTGGCTGAATTAATACAATTAGTCGTATCGGGAGACTCCGAATTAGAACAACGCTTCCAGCACCCCCCCGAAAACGTGCCGTTCCCCTTATAACGTTGAGCATACGCACAAGCATAAGGAGTAGCGCCTGACAAATGATGGACAACGGAATAATTCCACTTACGCGAATCGGCTGTTGGTAAATTTGTATGAAGGGCGGCATTGATATTCGAAACAGAATTAAATATAGACCCTCCTGGATAGCTCCCGGTATTCATCCGATATATCTCAACCCCCGTAAGGATCATTTCAATATTCCTCTTCGCCTCTTCATCAGCCGCCTTTTCCATAGCGCCTGAATAACTCACCAAGGCTCCCACTGCCAACGTCCCGACGATCACGAGCACAATAATGATCTCGATCAATGTGAACGCTTTTTTCATACCCCAACCCCTTATTTCAATGCCGCGCTGTTCTCAGTAAGCGTTACCGTCATAACGCCATCATACTTGACCTTCCCGGTGATCTTCAAACATTTAGTATCCCCGGCTACAGAATACAAACAGTCAGGAACGCTCAAAAGTGTCGTTTTATCTCCGTTTGTCTTCAAACTTCCCGCCCTATATTTCAACTGAGCTTCTTCCATAGCGCGATAATTAGCATAATCATAACTTCGCCGCATAAAATCACTATTAACAACCTTTTTATAATTAGGCGCATAATTGAGAAGTGCGGCCACCATGATCGCAAGACTTGTCGTAATAATAAGGGCGATCTGTATCATATGCTCCTCTTAATTGGGACTAACAATATCAACGAACCAGAGCCGGATGCCTTCTTCACGCAGAACCTCATTCGTCAAGCCTACCGGCGCTGTCTTTGTTTTTGCTGTTATCCTGACAATTAAATAATTCGGAGGATTGCCTACAGAGAAAATAAATTCAACCTTGGGCTCAAAACGGGCATCAACCAACACCTCATCCGCCTGCACGGACGTTACCGGATCTATTGTCCTGCGTATCAAACAATTCCCAGTCTGTCCTGCATAACAAGGCGTGCGGACCATATACGTATATCCTGTGTTATCCGTTGTGATATTCGGCGTGATCGTATAAATATCCTTTTCTCCCAACACAGTAAAAGAAGTTGCCGTCTCTCCTCCCGCGTCAAGCAACGTATCCACTCTGGCCGCACTCATAAAATGAAGCTTCATATCCTCAAGGGCGAAATTCATCTGTGTCTGAATATCTGCGCGCTCCATTTGTGATTTGACCTGGAGCACAGCAAATACTGACATCCCCATCACACCAGCAACAGCCATCATCAGGATAATGATCGCGATCAGAAGTTCTACCAATGTGAATGCCTTCGGGATTCTCACTTATTATTCTCCGTCCTTAAAACAATAATATTCGCTTTCTTGAGCGTAATGATCCCATTGGCAGTATCTTTATACCAATTTACGGTCGCTATATTTTCTACCCCAGGATTAACAGCCGAAGCAGCCACCCCAACCACATTACCGATCGTAGGCTGTGTCATGATCGGCGTCCCTGTGGGTATCCCGACAGCCGTGTTATTAAAATAAGCCCTGGTAATAAGCAGATCTGTCGGCTTAAGTTGATTTGTAGCCGTCGCCGGGGTCACGTTTGTCACATCGATCGCCAGATCATAGAAGATCATCAGATTAGACTTGACCAACGGCGTAAACTTAATGGTCATCACATTAGTCCCCGGCGGTGCTCCACTATAAGCGGCCGTCACGGTAACGTGCTCTGTTAAAGGATCTCTTGGCTGACTGTAGATCTGCATATACGGAAAAGGCACTATGCCGGAAAGTGACACCGTCTTTGTCACATTATCTTCTGTATACCCGCAATCCACCTTGATAGAACAGTACGGGATATCGCTGCTTATGCCCGTCCCTTTATCCATATGCGTCTGGGCCACATTCACGGTACAGTCCTTTGGAACTGTTAGCGTCGTCTTACCTGTCGACACATCCACCAGCCCAGCATAAGACATGGCCAGCGCCTTTTCAAGAACGCTCTGCGCACGACTCCAGGCCAAGCCCTTGTTCTCAGGCTCAACCAGCATTTTACGCCCCTGACGAAGCGCCACCATCACGCTTACGATCGCGACCGCAAAAAGCGTAAGCCCGACCATGACCTCAACTAAACTGAACGCACGGCACTGCCTCCCGCCTTTGGGCAGTGCCGGACTTGTCATCATACCTTTTGTCATCTTAACTTATTCCTTATTGGTTACCCTGCGCGTCATAACCCTGCGGCACCATCGTAATGACCATACTCCGGAACCCGTTAGGACTGACGATCTTCATACACGTATCATTCTGCCACTTAATAGTGACCTTGAACGTTGCTGGAAATACATTTCCCGCAAAATCCGATGGCTTGATCACATAAGACCCTGAGATAGTAGGATCTGTTTTATTCTCACTTGTCACGATACCGCCATCAGGAAGTGTCATATTAGCAGGCAACCCCAACGGTTTCTCGTCCACAAAAAGTTGTGTCGAAACCAAACCACCTACGAACGACTCATCGATCGTTCCATGCCAAGGATGACACCACCCGCCTTTGCCTGTCCAGGGATTAATAGCCGTGGCTTCACCCTCTACACGCACCGTCCAATTGATCATCACGGTCGCTGTGCCGCGATACTCCTCAGCAACGGCAACAACGGTATTTAAACCGCCTATCGCTCCAAAAGCACTGGGATTGGTCGTTATCACCGGCTGATTTGGATAACCCACCCGCGGCAACCGTGGCGTCAAACTAAGTTTGTTCTTAAGCCAGTTGGCACATGCCACATTATCATTGCTCCCACCTTGAAACTTTGGCCAACGATACGCATCCATCGTTGTTGCTCCACTCGGAGACACCATCGTGATCTGCGGCGCGCCTTCCGGCATCATCGTTGTTGCCCCATCTGCCGCCCATACAATGGCGGTACTGACCAACACCAACCCTCCGGCCATCCATAGAATTTTTTTGAACATAAGCCCCCCTTTTTTATTCTCTTATTTTTATAATAGTGAATTCTCCCCGCTGAACTTCCGCAGACAGAATATAATTGTCGAGCTTCGGAATATACCAGAACAATTGCACACGATAGCGATGCCCCTGAGTAAGAAAACCATCTTCAACAACGCTTGCTGAAAAGATCGAAAATGCACCTGAGAAAGCACGCTGGGACATAGCTCCCTTGCCTGATGCACCAGGATACACCTCCTCGCCCTCCCCGCCGTTAGTAATATCAAAGATCTTGACCATCGTATACAAATAAGATAACGGAAGCGGTCCCGTATTCGGCCCTCCTATAGGTGGCGGTATAGGCATCTTAACACCACCGACCACCTGCGCCATCTCATACTTAGGTGACACATGCAATTGCCAAATAATGATCATTTTCTGATTGCTCTTGGCAATAAAGTCATACTCGAACGGTTTTGTATCCGTACCAAAAACCTGAAAACAGTTTAAACACTTGCCCTTCTTTGCATCCAGGCATAGTTGCGCTTGGGCGGAATATTGAAGACATTTCTCTCCGTTAAGCGCCGGATTATCACAACAAAGTTCATTCGCGGCACCGCCAGCGGCATTACATTCCGGCCACGCCACCCTTTCTTGACAAACCGTACTTACACAATTCTGCTCACATCCTGGTGCAGATGGTTGATTTGTAATAGTATTGATCTTAACACCTTCCAGACACTGACCAGAACCATTCTTCTTGCCGCAACAAACCTCACTACCCAACTTACAGCATCCATCATCCTTGACGAACTGCTCATAACCCATAGCCGCTGCACGGCAATTGGCCAATATCTGCAGATAATTCTTGTTTGGATCACTTGGATCATTTGTGAACTCATATGTATAACACGTAGGCGGCAAGGAAGGCCCATATGTTGTTGACCCTCCGGGAAAAGAGTGTGAACCGCCGGCACCGGGCAACGGCAACGTGCCTCCGCCTAAAGCCCCGGAATTTTGCCAATTAATAGTACCGCGGTCAGGCGTCCCATGATTATCCAATAAAGAAGACGGACATGCCTTTGTGCCTTTCGTGTAATACTCATGTGTCCACGGAAGACACCCCTTATAATCGGGTGTATCCAGATCATTGGTATTACATATCCACTTCATTTCAGATCCGTCCATTTCACAAGCATCATCCGGCTTCTTCTCCTTCGGCTTAGCATTGATCTGCCCATTATTATCAATCCCTGAACATCCAAGGACCTGACAATGCGGAAGGTTGTCATCATACGGAGGAAGCTCATGCTGTGTATGATTTAAACAATATTGATCACGCACTACCTGCGTAGTATTTACAACATCCAGCGGATTACGTGGGGGATAATCATTCCATTTTGTAACACAGGCCGCCACTCGAGAACAGTCGTCGTTTGGGACAAAAACAACATTACGCGGTGTATATTTGGCATCATCCTCCGGCGTACATCTCATAGCCAGACTTTTTAAACTTGGGCCAGCTCCCGTCGCTTTCTTCAAACAACAATCCGGACATTCTGTACGAGCCTGAACACACGCCATACAACGATTGAAACTATTTTGTGCCCTGTCAGACTCACATTCTTTCTCGGTTAGAATGTATTTCTCACCTCTATAATCTCGCGGGTACGAAACCATCTCCTCATCTCTGGGCAAAAATGTAACACTCTTGCCGTAACATAAAGAGGGCATGGCCGCACATATCAATACCGCGCCTATCCAGATGATCTGAGAGATCTTCATAAACTTTTTCTCCTCTTTATTGCCATAATGTGCAACCCGTAACAACCGGTTCGCCGCCCGCTTCTGTTAACTTGATCGTTTTATCCTTACACTGACCACTTGTTCGCACCGCAAATGCGTTATATGCTGTCGTCGTTGCACCCGCACATGTTCCAGTCACAATATACGAAAAATTCGGATCCCTCATATAAAGCCCAAGCCCTGCATTGATCAAAGCAATAGTCCCCTGAACACAACTCCCGCCCGTCTTCTTCGGAAAATACTCTCCGTTCTCAAGTTTATAGCGTTTCTCCATATTGTAGATCACCTTCAAATTCTCAATGGCCTTGCGCACCCTGTCATTCTCCAGCTTCTTGGTGAATGAGGCAATGCCGTAGGATGACATGATCCCAACGATCACCACAACGACCATCAGTTCCATCAGAGTAAAGCCGCTACTTGAGCGCATTGCCTGTCCTTTGTAACAAGGCCCATTATTAGAGAACGCGACCATACCATAAGTATATACGACGCCGTTACCCATAACAATGCCCTGAACGCTCCCCAAGAAACCGCTTTCTTCAATTTCCACGTCGGGAAAAAGAGCGTTTTAGAAATCCTCATTGATCGTCAGCTTAATGCGGCTGCCGGTGATCTTCTCAAACAGATCTTTCTTTTCGTTAAAATCATTCTTTTCCAACAGGAAATTATCCCGGGTATTGATCACGACCGTGATGTTATCGCTCATGCCATTTAGGATCTCCATGCTCTTGACCTTTTGGCGATGAGAATGATCAAGGGCATTGGCAAGCCGAAGAAGAGCCGCCAGCTTCTGAACAATGATCTGCTTGTCTTCGGGCAGACTGTTATAGACAGGATGCGCCTTTGACGGCTCGCCACGGCGGTGATAGCGCGCGACCGCCGCAATGATCTTGATCTCATCGTCGGTAAGACGAAAAAGGTTCAAAGAACTGATGATATATTCCGAATGTTTATGATGAGAACGGTTAGAAATGAACTTGCCGATATCGTGCAAATACGCCGCGAGCGTCAGATACAACAGCTCATTATCCTCCAGCCCCAACTGCTCACGCAATCCGTCAAAAAGCACACGTGCGAAATGCGCAGTCTGTTTGGCATGGTTCAGGTCCATATTATACTGCTCGCAAATAGAATGCGCGACGGACAACAGCTGATTGGTCTTGTTATACCGCTTGGTCAACTCAAGCCCCAAAAGCTTGTTGGCAAGGATCGCCTCGGCAAGGGAGGTTTCCATCACATATACGTGCGGGTTCTGAGTGATCACAAAGAAATTCTTCAGGATCATCATATACGGCAAAAGCGCATCCGCGTTCTCAACCGGAACATCATAATCGCTTGCGATCTCCTCTGCTGTCTTATCTGACAGCTCGCCGATGATCCGCTCGACATCCGACACACCGAACTGAAAGAATTTGGTCGCGACCTTCTTGCTCGGCAGCATCGCGCGCAAATACTCCTGGTTCTCGTCGATCAGAAAAATATCATCCACATGGATGCGCGGCAAGCGCCGGCGGAAATAACTGAACTCATTTTCGATATATTCCGAAAGCGCCTCTGACGCTTCGGCCATGCTCCCGCCGGCTTTGCTCGTCAACTGTTTAAAGCGAAGCGATCCGAGCGCAAGCCCGATATTAAGAAGCGTGAACCCTTTCTTGAGCAAAGACACGTCCACACTGCCCGCGCCCATTTCACAAATAAGAAGGTTCTTGTTATTGATCGGATACGTGTCTTTGAGCTTATAGGAAATATACGCGTCGATATAATAAACAATATCACCGACGTTAAGAACCTCGATCTCCAGGCCCGTCTTGCGGCGCACGGTATCAACAAAAATAGTGCGGTTCGCGGCCTCACGCACAGCGGTGGTCGCGATCACGAATATCTGCGTGATATTGTATTCTTTCAGGATTGTTTTATATTTCTCGAGAGTGTTGATCGTGAGGTTGATCGGTTCCTGTGAGATATACCCCTTCAGGAACGTGGACTTCCCGATAGGGACAATGTTCTTCAGCGACTCAAGGATCATGACATCATTACCGGCGGGCTCGCCGATCAGAAGCTTGATCGAATTTGAACCGATATCAATAACGCCTGCGGCCATACTACACCTTTACTTTCAAATACCCGCCCAGCGCATCGAACGCCCTCACCCATTTAGCGGCATATTCATCCGTCTCGGCAAGAAGACGTTTCTGACGATAATATTTCTGTCCCAAAGAGAAATAAATGTTCTGTGCTTTCCAAAGGTCCATCTGAAGATGCAGTGCCTCCAAAATATGCAGGGCCTCCACCACATGCTCGATAGGCGCTTCCTTTTCCGGCGCCTGAGCGATCGCCAGCATAAGCGCCGTTATCTTTTGCGCACCAATGATATCCAGATTCTCCTTGTCCCGTTTGAACTGCCAGCGCGCCATTTCATTGACCAATCGCGCCAATCGATCAAGAGGGACATGCTCCTGCTCAAAGAGGCGGACCATATCCCGACGGAGAACAAACTCCACCACATTAGCAAGCGCCTTCGGGAGCGGCATATGATTCTCATTGATCATCCGGATGAGCGAATAATGATCGTCATAAATACGCCGGAAAGAGGCATCCAGCTCTTTCATCGTCGACTCAAAGATCTGATCCAGGATGACCTGCTGTTCTTCTTTGAACAAGTGCCACAATGAATAATTCTTCGAAGAGAAATACCGATTGATGACCTGGATCGAGCGCGGGATATCTCCCTCGGAAAACACACTAAAAACATCCGATTGCATTTGGGCAAAGGTCGCGTCATCCTTGAAATAATCAACGCCGCACACAAAGTTATGATCCCCTAAATGCAGGACCACAAAATGGACCTGGAACGTCGTCCAGGTGATCTCGGAGACGATCTCGGCTTTTCCGACAACGATCTCAAGTTTGCCCACAGATTGTTTTTCATAGATCTGCCGGCGCACCGTAAAACAATACAACTTCACTTCCGCCGGATAATCCTCATAAAGGGAACTCATCGCATAATGCGCACCTACGCGCAAGATATCCACGACCGACGGCGCAACAAAACTCTTATAAATGCGCGCGCCATTATTCGCCTCCGCTACATTACTTTTCGCATTGCCGAGAATTTCAATAAATCCCAATTCCAGATCTTCTTCGCTAACGCGACGCACCAGCTGAATGACACGGCTTGCGTATTTGATAATCTGAACTGTTTCAATACCTGAAATATCATCAAAGAACCAGCCGCAACTCGTATACATGAGAAGCGCATTACGCTGGATCTCCAAACACCGCAGGATCTTGTTCTTCTCCGCCGTATCCAGCGGACGATGAATATACTGCGACAGGAACCGTTCAATATTGGGCCGGCTCCTATCAAGGATAATATCAATATACGCGTCCCTGAGTTGCCAGGGATCAACAGGATATCCTGAAAGCTCCCGTTCATAAATTGCCGAGGTCCGATCCCGCAACCAATCAAGAGCCTTGCGCAGCGGCGCACGCCACTGTTGATGCCAGTTAGGCTGCATCCCGCTGTTACACCCGCAATCATCCCGCCAACGCTCAATGCCGTGGATACAGCTCCAGGAGCTGTTCTCGACGATCTCGGCCTCATACTGCGGGGAATTGCGCTCCAGATATTCACCATACACCGTCAATCGCGCGAGATTATTATCTTCAATATGTTTCAAGCAATACGCGAGGGCCATATCGCCATACTTATGATGATGACCGTAGGATTCTCCATCGGTAGCAATATGCACCATTTGATTCTCTGTTGGACGGGCATCGAGCGCCCCTAAAATACGCTTGGCCAATACCTCGCCGCTGTGAAGCAAACCTTCAAAAGCGACCGCACGCGAAATAGGGCCGTCATAAAAAAAGAGCGCGATCGTCCTTCCTGAAGACAGTTTGCACAAATACGGACGCCGCAGATCAACAGGAACGTCATCTTCTCTTTTCCAGGGCTTTTCTGACATTTTTCTGACACGCTTGGCCTGATGCGGCGCCAGCACCGTGAATTTAATGCCATATTCCGCCATGATATCGAGCGACTCAAGATCGACCGCAGCCTCGGCAAGCCACATCCCCTCGGGCTTGCGGCCATAACGCGATTCAAAATCCCGAATGCCCCATAACACCTGCGTCCGCTTATCACGCGTGTTCGCCAGCGGCATGATCATGTGGTTATAAACCTGGCCTAAGGCAGAGCCATGCCCCGAGAACCGCTGACGGCTCAACCGGTCGGCCTCCAACACCGCCTGATATGCGTCGGGATCTTTCTTTTCCATCCAGGAAAGAAGCGTCGGACCCATATTGAAACTGATCTTGGAATAATTATTCACGATCTCCGTGATATATCCCTTGTCATTCAAAATACGGGATGCGCCGTTACGCGCATAACACTCGGAGGAGATACGCTCGTTCCAGTCGTGGAACGGCTGTGCGGATTCCTGAAGTTCAACTTCTTCCAGCCACGGATTTTCACGCGGCGGCTGATAAAAATGACCATGGATACAAACAAATCGACTCAAGAACAGCTCCTCTCAAAACTTTTTATCACAAACTGTGGCCGAACATCGACGACACGTCATCCCGAGGCCAAAGGCCGAGGGATCTCAGCAAAATACATGAGATCCTTCCTCGCTTCGATCGTCAGGACAACACATATTGCTCAATAATTAAAGACCATCTACATTCATCTCACGCGGGTATTCTACCACGTAAGAAAGCGTAATTTCCTTCTTTTCCTTAGGTTGTAAGGTCATGGTCCAAAGATAGACCCCCTGGCGGTCTTTATAGTTCTCCGCATTCGGCTTAATGCTCGGGGTCACCTTCACGACCTTGATCTTATCATCCTGCGCTACCGGGATCTGGTCAAAGAGATCGACCACAATAGCCCGCGGTTTGAAATTCTCCAGTGTGATCTTATACACATAACTGATCTTCTTGGTGCCTGATGGGATATTACCAATAAGCGTATCATCGCTCTTCTCCTCAACGAGCTGACGCTTAACGACAACGCCCTCATCAACACCGAGATACAGATCGAACGGTTCAGCCGGTGCGATCGTTTTTTGGATATCCGAATTTCCGACAAAAGTTCCGTCGAGGAAAATATTGACACGCCCTGCCATCAATTGTTCAGTTGCACTATTGGTCACGGTGGATTTCAAATACGCATAGGCTGATAATTTCGGAGTAACAGCATATTGGAATACCGCATCCAGCGTCTGCACATTAAGCGGCACACGCGCTTCACTGCCGTCAGACTTGATCGTCATAGGACGGCCGGTCTTGTACACTAACGACACCCCGCTTGTTTCAGCGATCGCATAGGCTGTTTCAGCCCTACGGGACACCGAACGCACAGCCTCCTCCTCACTAGTTTCTGCAGAAAGCATATTTGCCGAGTCGCTCATCGCCATCTTACTCATTACCGCCACGCCGAACATCTCCCTGTCTCTGCCACCGTTCCTGCGCACAGGCGCCACGGGTCTGATCTGCCATGAACTTAATTCCGGCATCCGCCCGCCAACCGATGGCCTGGAAGTAGAAAGCGTTAACTCAACATTGTTCCAATCCTCGCCTGTAGTCTGCTGTACAACGGCAAATGAACTTAGGATCGCCTTGCCTTTCTCAAACTCAACACGCGCATCATAAACCGGATACCAGCTGACACTCATCACCGTATACGAGACCTCCAGCGTCAGATCCCCCGCCTTTTCACATTCAACATCAACCGCCAATGACTGCTCCTGCCGACCTGTAGCAGAGCGGAGCTGATTTAATTCCTGTTGCAGGACGTCTCTTGCCTTATTTTTCTCACGACCTTTCAGTTCGATCGCCCAAGCCCCGTCGTTATAAGCCTTAGCCCCATCCTCAAGGAACGCGAGCGTAGCTTTCAACTCATCCGCCGTCGGGACCTTGGTCACCATATCTTTAGGTAGTTGTCCGGCGTTAAAAAGCCGCACTGAATTCATAAAAGCCTTCTTTTCTTCAAGAACAGCCCCTTCACCATTCAACACACTGATCTCATCATTGATCTCTTGGATCTTTGCTTCAAGTGCGCGCACACGATCATCCGACGACTCTTTTAAAAACTCCGTCTTGATCCCGGCCCCAAGGATCTTAACAACTGCCGTCCCCTTGCCCGCGACCGAAAGAGAATTCTCATCAAACCCGGAATTGACCCCTTTTAATTTGATCGTCTGCGCCCCTTCTTTCAAGGACACCTTCACCACACGCGTCACGCGTGCAGAGGACGGATACACCGTCGCCTGTGCAATTTCACTCGTCACATCAATGACCTCAGCCCTTGCGACTGACAGCAATAAACCCGACGATAAGAAAACCATCCCCATGACCAGTCGAGAAAATTTAACCATACCGCCTCCTTTTTATTATCCAAAAAAACGGGCTGAACAATGCCTGCCTTTCTTAAAAGGCGGTGCATCTTCCGGCCCGCACATATGCGCTTATTTCTCTCTCTTAAAAAACAACACGCCCAGCGGTGGCAGCTTGAGTGACACCGAGAACGGCCTTCCGTGCGCCGATGAATTCGTGGCCATCACCCGTCCGGCATTCCCGACACCGCTACCGTTGTATTCTTTCGCATCTGAATTAAGCAGTTCTTTCCACATGCCGCCCGCCGGAACGCCAACGTTATACCACTCACGCACCGTCGGCGTAAAATTACAAACGACCAGGATCGTATCATCCGGATCATAGCCTTTGCGCAGGAACGTCAGGACGCCGCCTTCCCAATCCCCGCAATCGATCCACTCAAACCCGGTATAATTAAAATCATCCTGATATAACGCGGGCTGATTACGATACATATTATTCAAGTCCTGCATCCACCGCTGAGCCCCCTGATGCGGCGCCCACTGCAGAAGATGCCAATCAAGGCTCGACTGATAATTCCATTCATCCCATTGGCCGAACTCACCGCCCATGAAATGCAATTTCTTTCCCGGCTGGCCGAACATATACCCGAAAAGCAGTTTAAGGTTCGCGAACTTCTGCCAGTCATCCCCGGGCATCTTACGAATAAGCGACCCCTTACCGTGCACCACCTCGTCGTGAGAAAGCGACATCATGAAATTCTCGGTGAACGCATACAGCAAACCAAAAGTCAGCTGATTATGATGATATTTACGGTAGATCGGGTCCTTGGAAAAATACACGAGCGTATCGTTCATCCAGCCCATGTTCCATTTCATACTAAAACCAAGCCCGCCGTCCCATGTGGGTTTGGAAACCTTGGTCCATGCCGTCGACTCTTCTGCGATCATCTGGATCCCTGTGTGGGACGAATAAACCGCCTCATTCAGACGTTTGATAAAATCGATCGCCTCAAAATTCTCACGCCCTCCGAAACAATTCGGGATCCACTCGCCTTCTGCACGTGAATAATCCAGATACAACATGGACGCCACACCGTCAACGCGAAGCCCGTCGGCATGATACATATCTAGCCAGAACATCGCACTCGAAATAAGGAAGCTGCGCACCTCGACCCGGCCATAATTAAAGATCGAACTCTTCCAGTCAGGATGAAAACCTTTGCGCATGTCTTCATGTTCATATAATGCTGTTCCGTCAAACTGCCACAACCCGTGACCGTCATTAGGAAAATGAGACGGAACCCAGTCGAGGATGACCGCAATTTCATTTTGATGGAATTTATCAATAAGGCGCATCAGATCCTGCGGGCTGCCGAAGAAAGACGCCGGTGCAAAATACCCGACCGTCTGATATCCCCACGACCCCTGGAACGGATGCGCCATGACCGGCATGAGCTCAACATGGGTATACCCCATTTTCTTCACATACTCGACCAGCTTGTCCGCCATCTCAAGATACGTCAGTGCCCTGCCGCCGTCCTCGGGAGAACGCATCCAGGACCCCGGATGGACCTCATATACCGACATGGGCTTGTTCAGCGCATTATGTTCATGACGGTTCTTCATCCAGGCGCTGTCATGCCACTCATGTTTGATGTCCCATACAATAGAGGCAGACTTCGGCGGGATCTCGGAATGGAACCCGACGGGATCAGCTTTCTCCAACTGCCAACCCTGCCTTGTCTCGATCGCATACTTATATACCGTGCCATGCCCCAACTGCGGAATGAACCCTTCCCAAATACCGGAACTGTCATACCTTGAAGACAAAAAGTTCACTTCACGCTGCCAGCCATTAAAGTCCCCGATCACCGAAACCTTGTTCGCATTCGGCGCCCAAACAGCAAAACGCACACCCTTTACCCCATTCTCGGTAACAAGATGCGCACCTAATTTATTATATAAATTAAAATGATTTCCCTCACGGACCAGATGAATGTCAAAATCAGATATTTTACATGACACGTCTTTTTCCTCCCGGACAGGCTTTTTCTCATCAACACGAACAACATCTGTGCTCACTTTTTGCTGTGACAACACTTGGGACGTTTTCGCTTTGCGGCGTGACCCCGAAGAAATAATTCCGCTAGACATGAACTCTCCTTTAACTAGATTAGAGAACGCTACAACTTTATCTCCCGATCAGCTTCACTTACCGCATCCGTGCCCAACAGCGCTTCTTACAGTCCGCGACGGATCTCGTCCTTCACCATTGCTTCAGCTTCATACCAATCTTCAAGGCTCTTGCCATGATGACAGCCCCTGGCCACATAAAGCTCATACGCTTTCTCTTCAATCCGGCGATAAACCTTATCCCCAATGACCGGCTCTTTCTTCTGCACAGCGCTCTTATCAGCAGCCTTCTTAACAGACTCTGTCTTATTGACAGCATCAGCCTTAACAGCCTTTGCACTCAAATCCTTAGTAAGCGCTTTCTTTACAGCCCCGGCGATACTCTTTACAACTTTCGACATACTGCCTCTCTTTGTTTATTAACCCTAAGTTACACCTTGATGCCCCAAATATTATTCGCATACTCACGGATCGTGCGGTCGCTCGAGAAAAACCCGGCTTTCGCCACGTTCACGATAGACGCTTTGGTCCACGCGTCTGTATCGCGATACAAAAGCGAAACCTCTTCCTGTGCGGCTTCATAAGCAGCGAAGTCCGCGCAAACCATAAAATGATCGCCTTTATAAATAGTATCGATCAACGGATCGAACAACCCCGGATTCCCCGGCGAGAAGAAATCATTCTCAAGCAGACGAAAGATCTCGCGCAACGATGCGGAATTCTTGATGAACTCACGCGGGTCATATCCCTTCGCACGGAGGTCTGCCACTTCATTCGCGCGCATACCGAAAATAAAGATGTCTTTTCCACCGAGCTGTTCGGCCATCTCAATATTCGCCCCGTCGTAGGTGCCGATGGTCAAGGCGCCGTTTAGCATGAACTTCATATTCCCGGTTCCTGACGCTTCCATGCCAGCGGTTGAGATCTGCTCGGAAAGATCAGCCGCAGGCATGATCTTCTCAGCAAGGGATACCCTATAATTCTCGAGGAATACCAAGCGGAGCTTCTCACGCACCACCTTATCCTGATTGATCACATCCGCCACACTGTTGAGGAACTTAATGATGAGCTTCGCCGTATAATATCCGGGTGCTGCTTTTCCACCGATCATGAACGTCCTCGGCTGAACAAAAGCAGATGGATTATTCTTGATCTTCAGATACTGGGAAACAGCATAAAGCCCGAACAAGAACTGCCTCTTATATTCATGCATGCGCTTGACCTGCACATCGAACATGGAATTAGGGTCCACGCTGATATCCATGGTCCTGCGGATATAGTCGGCCATCACAAGCTTGTTCGCATGCTTGATCGCATGCCATCGACGACAAAATTCCTTATTCTCTTTATGCACTTCAAGTCCGCGTAGATCATCCAACTGCGTCACCCATCTGTCTCCGATGGTCTCGGTAATAAGATCTGACAGTTTCGGGTTCGCCTTCAGCAACCAGCGCCGCGGCGTGATCCCGTTCGTCTTATTATTGAACCGCTGTGGATACATTTCATAAAAATCCTGGAACAATTGTGCTTTCAGGAGATCGGTATGCAACGCCGAAACACCATTGACCGAAAAACTCCCGACGATAGCAACGTGCGCCATGCGCACGCGTTTGGTCTCGCCTTCCTGGACGATCGACATGCGGCGCACACGCGCATAATCCCCCGGGAATTTCTTTTCCACTTCTTTTAAGAACCTGAGATTGATCTCATAAATAATATCAAGGTGACGTGGCAACACATTCTGCATCAACGGCACGGTCCAACATTCGAGCGCCTCGGGCAAAAGCGTATGATTGGTATACGCGAACGTATTTCCTACCACCTCCCACGCCTCATCCCAATTCAGCCCTTCCTGATCCATGAGCACACGCATAAGCTCAACGACCGCAAGAGTAGGATGCGTATCGTTCAACTGGATACATACTTTCTCGTGAAGCTTGCGGATATCGTTTTTCTCAACCTTATGCCGACGGATAATATCCGCAATGGACGCTGCCGTGAAGAAATACTCCTGTTTCAGGCGGAGCTCTTTCCCCTGGCTTACATTGTCATTCGGATAAAGCACTTTTGAAATACTCTCGGAAAGGATCTTTTTCTGAACAGCCTTTTCATAATCGCCATGATTAAAATAATCGAATTCAAATTCATCCGTGCTTTTTGCAGACCACAAACGAAGTGTATTAACGACATCGTTCTTATAACCCGGGATCGGTATATCATACGGGACCGCCAGCACAGACTCGGCGTTCACCCACGGCGACACCACATGGCTGGTCTTATCAAGTTTGCCGTAGAACTGGACTTTTACTGTGTATTCAGGACGGGGGATCTCCCAGGGATTGCCACTGCGCATCCACTCATCAGGAAGTTCGATCTGATTGCCGTCTTTTATTTTCTGATTAAAAATACCATAATCATAACGGATACCATAACCGTGAACAGGAATGCCTAAGGTCGCCATAGAATCCAGAAAACACGCGGCCAAACGCCCTAACCCGCCATTACCAAGTCCCGCATCCAATTCAACGCCACGCACCTCATCAAGATTAATATCCATCTCACGCAATGCTGCTTCAACGTCTTTTTCTTTACCTAAGTTAAAAAGATAATTACCCAGCAAACGG
>DYQZ01000017.1 GCA_020719005.1 Candidatus Omnitrophus sp. | reverse complement strand
AAAATTAATAAAGCCAATCTATTACTTTTCTGAAAGGTGTTTTTCTATGGATCAGGTCAAGATCTTCCTCGATGAAAAAGACATGCCTAAACAGTGGTACAACCTGGCTGCGGACCTTCCGACGCCGATGTTGCCTCCTTTGACACCTGACGGCCAGCCTGTTCGTCCAGAAATGCTTGAAGCTGTATTTCCAAAGAATCTGATCGAACAGGAAATGTCGACGAAACGCTGGATCGATATCCCACAGGAAGTTCAGGAGATCCTTCACACATGGCGCCCGTCACCATTACGTCGTGCATTGCGTCTCGAGAAATTTCTAAAAACGCCGGCTAAGATTTATTATAAGGATGAGAGTTGTTCGCCTTCGGGAAGTCATAAGACCAATACCGCTATTGCGCAGGCCTGGTATAACAAGCAGTTTGGTGTCAAGCGGATCACGACCGAAACAGGCGCTGGTCAATGGGGAACGGCGTTGTCATATGCGTGCCACGCTTTTGGCCTTGAATGCAAAGTGTTCATGGTGAAGGTCAGTTTTGAGCAAAAGCCTTTACGTAAGATCATGATGGGGCTCTGGAATGCGGATTGTGTAGCCAGCCCGTCGAATGAGACTAATGCAGGGCGTGCGATCCTGGCGGCCATGCCGAATACCCCGGGGAGCCTTGCGATTGCCATTAGTGAAGCGATCGAAGCCGCGGTCACCGATAAGACCGGCAAAACACGTTATGCACTCGGTAGTGTTCTTAACCATGTTCTGTTGCATCAGACGATCATTGGTCTGGAGGCAAAGAAACAGTTGAAGAAGGCCGGCATCAAGACGCCGGATATTGTTATTGGTTGCGCCGGTGGCGGCAGTAATTTTGCGGGCATCTCTTTTCCGTTCGTGAATGATAAGATCAATGGTGCGAAGATCGAGATCATTCCTGTCGAGTCTGCGGCCTGCCCTAAGATGACTAAAGGAAAATTCGCTTATGATCATGGTGATGTTGCGGCCATGACACCTCTTTTACCTATGCATACGCTCGGCAGTCAGTTTATCCCACCGGCCATTCACGCCGGAGGGTTGCGTTATCATGGT
This sequence comes from Candidatus Omnitrophus sp., assembly GCA_020719005.1. Taxonomy (GTDB): domain Bacteria; phylum Omnitrophota; class Gorgyraeia; order Zapsychrales; family Fredricksoniimonadaceae; genus DYQZ01. The sequence continues at coordinate 22,048 of DYQZ01000017.1, read as the reverse complement.
ATGGCACCTTTGGTGAGCCAGGCTATCGTTGAAGGTCTTATGAAGCCGCATGCGGTCGATCAGCTTCATAGTTATGAAGCCGCGATGATCTGGGCGCGCACGGAAGGGTTCATCATTGCTCCTGAAACATCAAACGCTGTTGCCTGTGTTATTCAGGAAGCTAAGAAGGCGAAAAAAGAGGGAAAGGAAAAGGTCATCCTTTTTAATTTGAGCGGTCACGGTCTTCTGGATCTTGCCGGATATGATAAATACCTGCATGGAAAACTTGAAAGTTCTGAAGTTTCTTCCGATGAGATCAAGAGATCTCTCGCCCGTGTTCAGGTCAAATATCATGCGCCGATGCGTAAGAGCGGGAAGTGGTAGTGGCGGGGTTTTAAAAAACAGCGGTTTGAGGCGTGTATGCGCGTTAGGTCCTTTCTGATATTCGTGCTTATTGTATTTCCGCTAATGACCTCAGGCGGTTGTATTGCGTTAGAGACCATAGATGAAGACGTGCCTCGTTTTAAAACACCAACGGAATTGTATAATACCGCCCTTGAACGTCACGACCGTGGGCAATATGCAAAAGCCATGGTGCTTTTTCATCAGTATATAAATCAATATCCTGACAGTAAATTATTCAAAGTGGCTCTTTATTATCTTGGCCATTGTTATCAGATGAGCGGCGATGATAAAGAGGCTGAGGTGTTGTATCAGCGTGTTATTGATCCGTCCTTGGAAAATGATTTCTGGACGGGAATGGCTTTAAAAAGATTACGGCAGATAAAAGGTGAAATTGATGAGTCAGATGAAGAATAATAGTTTTTCAGACCCGTCGGTCTGGGTCGATCAATACGGGGATCTTTTATTCCGTTACGCGATGATGCGCCTGCGTAATAAGGATCTCGCTGAGAATGCTGTGCAGGAAACTTTTCTGGCTGCGTTGAAAGGAAAAGATTCTTTTACCGGTAAGTCATCTGAAAGCACCTGGATGGTCGGTATCCTCAAGCATAAGATCATTGACCATTACCGTAAGGATTTTCGTGAGAAGACTGTCACGGATATGCAGACCTTTCAGTCGGGGGAAGAGCAGACGATCGATGGTTTTTATGATGCGATGGAAAATCCCAAGAAATATCCCAAGGACTGGATGCCAGATCCTCAGGCAGTGCTTCATTCCAAGGAATTCTGGACCACGTTGCAGGATTGCATGACAAAACTCCCTGCGAAGGTGAGCCACGCTTTTTCCATGCGTGAGTTTGATGATATGGACACGGCGGTTATTTGTAAGGAGTTGGGCATTACGCCTACTAATTTGTGGGTCATGTTGCATCGCGCTCGTTTGCAGTTGCGCGCATGCCTGGAAATGAATTGGTTCGAGATGAAGAAATGATACCGTCTAATTGGGAACAAGAGACTGTTTTGCCTGTTGCGACTTCCTGTAAACAGGCGGCCCGTCTTGTATCATTATCTTTTGAAAGATCTCTTTCATGGCGTGAATGGCTTACCATGAGCGTTCATTTGTGGAGTTGTAAAACATGCTCTATTTACCGTCGGCAGATCAAAGCACTGCGTTCTATTTTTATTCATCATCATGAAGTCCTTGAGAATACGCCCGCTGATCCCACCGAACGTCTGGGTGAGCAGGCTAAAGAACGTATTAAAAAGTCTCTTTCCTCTCGTCCCTAAGAAGTAGGTGGGCGTCCTTTATGTATAACATCACAGAAGATAATATTTTCGGTTGGAGAGGGTATCGCCTTTCGTCGGGGGATATTTCCATCGGCCTCGTTCCTGATATCGGCGGACGAGTCATGTCGTATCAGATCAAAGGGGAGGAGTTGTTCTATGTTCATCCTCCTGAAGAGGGTCGGAGGTATGATATACCCGATCAGCAGGATTGGACTGCGTTTAAGATCTCATTCGGTTTTCATATCATCGGCGGGGATAAGGTGTGGGTTGCTCCTGAATGGGCATGGGTCGCCAGGATACCTCCCTTGGACTTGGATCTTGGGCATTATACGTTCGACGTGAAGGATGGTGTATGTGTCATGACAAGTCCCGTGTGCCGTGAGACAGGGATAAAAGTGATACGTTTTATTTCGTTGAAGGATGACGGGACCCTTCATCTTCGAGAAGAACTCCATAATATGACCACACAGTCTTTATCGAAAGGGATCTGGTGTGTTGTTCAGATCCCAAAACCTTTTGATGCCTATGTTCCGGCAGAACTTCAACAGATCCGTTCGTATCATCTGCAGGACCCTTCCTTGCCGAATGCGGAACAAGAAGTTTTTTCGCTGGGTGCCTGGCAGAAGATACCGGTCCATTCTTCGGTGTGTTTCAAGTTCGGCGGCATGATCAGCGACGGACGGATGATCGTTCTCAAAGAACACAAAGATCGCATGCTGGGGATGATGTGGTCGTTTGCTGTATCAAGGGATCCCCAAGCATATGCCCACGCGTCTTCCATTGAAGTATTTAATTCGTCCTTATTTCCTTATGGGGAGGTTGAGATGCATGCTTCGCTTTCTGAGATCGCGCCGCTTGGATCCGTTTCTTTTGAACGCACCTTACGCGTCGCATCTATGCCTTTTGGCACAAAGAAGTGCGCAGATAAGTTTTTGATGCCTATGATTGACATTCTTGATAAATAAGCCACAATAAAAGTAATTAGTAAAATATAAAAAGAGGAGAAGGTATGCACAGACTTATTTTGGGTATTTTAATGTGTGTGGGTTTAAGTTCATTCGCATTCGCGGCTGACGGTGCTGTTGTCGCGATGGGGCAAGAGGAATATGTTCTTGAGAACGTTTGTCAGGGGAAGTCTGGGGAGACTGTGGAAAAGAGCATGTATCAGAGCGGTGCGCTTAAAATAAAGGCTTATTGCAAAGACGGGCAGTTCAACGGTGTGGTAAAGAAATATAACGAGAATGGCAAGATCCGTCTTAAAGGGACTTATGAGAATGGTCAGTTGAACGGAACACTTAAATTGCATGATGATAACGGAACCCTTCTTTTTCGTGAAGAGTATGAAAAAGGTGTCCAAAAAGGACGTTTTATTTATAACGAAAAAGGCGAAATGGTACCGGCGAATTAACAAATGATCGTTCAATATGGATGCTATGAAAAAAATACTTGTTGTTGATGATGATCCGACGTTGCGGAAGCTGGTGTCCGAGACCTTAAAGCGTGAAGGCTATGAGGTCACGGCGGCTAAAGACGGTATTGATGCGATGGTTTCCTTGAAGCAGGAACGGCCTGATTTGATGGTCCTTGACGTGATGATGCCTGAAGTCAACGGTTATGATGTGTGTCATAACATCAAGTTCGACGAGAAATACAAGGATATCCCCATCCTTCTTTTTACGACGCGTGATCAGGAGCTTGATCCAAGATTGGCGGGAATGATGGGCATCGGGTATTTGAACAAAACATGTGCTCCATCAGAAGTGGTAATGATGGTCCAAAAGATGTTGGCCTGAAGAGGGTCATCCCTCGGGTCGATCGTAAGCCTCTTTGAAAGGGGGATCAATGCGATACTCCCGTCTTTGGTTATGCGTTCTTCTTGGTTTCGGCCTGACGTTCTTGGCGCAGGCCCAAGAGGAGAACGCCTTCAAGAAGTATAATCCTGATATTGATAAGTATGAGTTTGCCAAGAGCTATATTATAGGTCTTGGTTATTTCAGTCGTGTTTCCACCAGGCTTGCGGCGGAGGATACACTTTTGGCTCAGGCATCATCCGCTGATAAGTCACCCAAGCTGATCCAAGCCATGATCGATAACCGGACATTGGATAACACAGAGATCCGGATCGCACGCAATTACCTCGTTAAATATAATACTTCGGCTAATGGGTTGATACGGCTTGTTACGAATGATGCCGTGGCAGCGTATGACCGTCTTCTTGAGTTGAGTACACGGGAGAGGGAATTGTGGCAGACATTATATCGTGTGCAGATCTCCGAAGGTAATGGTCTGAAAGAAGAGGATATCCTTCGTCAGCAGGTTGTGCTTGTTGGTGAGAAGAAAGAGGCGGCTAAGGAGCTTATTAAGGCCAGTAGAAAATTGACCATTATGCTTTTGAGCGGTGAGCTTTGTGAAAATGAACAGTGCAGGTCCTTGGCGCTGACCCGCGAAGAGAGATACAAGCTGTTGGATAAACTTGATGCGTTCGGGAAGGATAATACCGACTGGGGCGCTAAAGCAGGGCAGACCACATTACAGGCAAGTATCGCCGCTATCCGCGAGGTCCTTGAAGACCCCATTTATATCAGTAAACCCTAATGCTTCCAGCTTTTCATTCTCCTGAAATATGTGTTGTTGAGGCGTCGGCCGGTTCGGGAAAAACCTATGCCCTGGCCAGGCGTTATGTGCGTCTGATCCTTTTTTTATCATGCCGCGATCCCTTACAGCGTCCCGCCATTCATTCCATTCTTGCGATCACTTTTACTAATAAAGCTGCGTTCGAAATGAAAGAACGTATTCTGAAGTTCTTGAAAGAGATCGCTTTAGGTGTGATGCCGTCTGATGAAGAGCATGAGATGCTTTCCGGGCTTGGGATAGACCCCACAGAGGCAAGAGCGACGGCAGGAAGGGTCATTGATGCGATCCTGCGCAATTATAATTATTTCCAGGTCGAGACCATTGATAAATTCATTAACACGCTTTTGGTCGGTTCGGCTTTTCAGATCGGGCTTACGGCGAATTTCAGGATCAAGACAAGTTCCCGTGAGTATCTTGTCATGGCGCTCGATGAATTGGTGGATGACGCATCAAAAGACCCTGTGATCAAAAGAAAGTTTGATGATTTTTTGATGAGCATGCTTCTGGTCGAGGCGCGTTCTGCCTGGATCCCTAAGACCGTGATGCTTGATACGTTGGTCCAGCTCTTTCGTGAATACAACACCCATGGCGTGGGATTTGCTCCAGGCAGTATTGTGTTGGCGGATATGATCAAAGTCAAGTCAGCGGTGATCAAGGACGTTAAAGCCTTCGTTGAAAAAATGCCGGAAGGGGCTCATAAGGGATTTATTAAAAGCATTTCTGCTTTTGCGCGCGATCATCAACATTCGTTCCGTTTTGCAGATGGGCTATCAGCTTATTTTCAAAAGCATAAGGGTATCCCTTCGACAAAGGCATTGGTCTTGACGCCGTGGCATGAGGATCAGTGGGAGAAGATCCAGCAAGGTCTTATGCAGGCCGCGGATATGGAGGTCAGGCATCTGTATGATCCGTATGTCGCTGTCTTTGAGCAGGCGCGCGAACGTTTTGTGGCGGCATGCCAGAGGGATGATGTTATTTTTCTCGAGGAGCTGAACGCCAAGGCACGTCTTGTTTATGAAGATGGGCTTTTACCGGAAGAATTATATTATCGTCTTTCCACACGTTTTGAGCACTACCTTTTTGATGAATTCCAGGATACGAGTGCGCTGCAGTGGGCGAATTTGAAAGTGCTGCCTGAAGACGGGATATCAAAAGGCGGTTCGCTTTTTTATGTGGGGGACAAGAAGCAGGCGATCTATTCTTTCCGGGGCGGGGATACGGGTCTTTTTGATGAAGTTCGCGCCAGGTATGATGACCCTGGATATCATTTGACCGTTGATCATCTGGATATCAGCCGACGATCACATGCAAATATTGTGACGTTCAATAATAATGTTTTCAGTCTTGAGAATCTAGAGCGGTTCATGTCCGTCATGAATAAGGATGGAGAGGCCTTGGTCCCGGCCAGGCCTTCTGATCAAGATGAGCTGACGCGTGTTTATGGAAGCGCTTCCCAGCGGGCGGTGTTGCATGATCCGTCGGGATGTGTGAGGGTCCTGCATACCAACGGAAATAATAAAGAAGAAATACGTTTTGAGACGCGTGCTAAAGTCATGTCGCGTCTTCATGAACTGCGTGGGCGTTTTGCATTAAAAGATATCGGGATCCTGGTGCGTAAGAATGATGATGTTCAGGAAGTAACGCGCTGGCTTATCGAGGAGAATGTCCCATCTTCATCAGAGCGCACCCTTAATATCAAAGAGCACGTGATCGTTAATGAAGTGTGTGCGTTTCTGTGTTTTCTGGTGTCCCCTGTTGATGATGCCGCATTCGGTCAATTTATTCAAGGAGAGATGTTCACCCGTGTATCAGGTATTTCTGCGAGGGATATCCAGCATCTGATCCTTGGTTGGCGTCAGGAAAAGAAGGACCATCTTTACGCCTCTTTTCGCCGTAAATTCCCTGAGGCTTGGGAAATGTTCCTTGAGGATTTCTTTAAGAACGCCGGGCTTTATCCGATCTATGAAACAGTTGCGAGTTTTTACCGCCGGATGAAGGTCCTTTCGTCTTTTCCCGGGGCAGAAGGCTTTTTGATGCGGTTTTTGGACTTGGTGAAAGATAAAGAGAGCGAGTTCCCTGATCTGGGAGCGTTTTTGGCACATTATGAAGAACTTTCCGGCGAGGATCTGTATGTGGACGTTACGGGAGGGGATGCGGTCCATGTGATGACGGTCCATAAGGCCAAGGGGCTTGAATTCAAGGTTGTGATCGTGCCATTTTTGACCATGTCTTTGACCCGTTCCCGTTCACCTAAGAATCTTGCCTTGGAATATAGCTTGCGTCAGACCGATGAGGGGCTTGTTCTGTATCATTTTAATAATGAGCATACACATTATTCTGATATCGCAGAAGAACTTGATACAGATGACAGGATGCGGCGCTTTTTCTCAGAATTGAACAATGTGTATGTGGCCTTAACACGTGCGGCGTGTGAAATGTATGTGTTCATTCCTCCCCGGGCTGGCAAGGGGCCGAATTTGGCATTACAGCTTATCCCTGAGAACGTTTCTGTGCTTGGTGCGCCGGCGGGAGTGTACCCGGTCAAAAAGAACGACACCGCTGTTGTAGCAAAGGACGTTCAGCCTTCTTTATGCCGGGACTGGATCTCATTCCTTAAGGATGAATTCCTGGACGAAAGTCATTGGGCATTGCAGCATCAGCGGGAAGAAGGGGTGTTGTATCATAAAGTGCTTTCAAAGATCCGCTGTTTTTCCGGCGATGAAAAGAAGTTCATTATAGAAGCTTGTGATCAGTTGTCTGAACCTGTTACGGCTGAAATGAAAAAGACGCTTGGCGCCTTATTGGCACTAAAAGAAGTGAAGGCGCTCTTTTCAGATAAGAATGAAGTGATGACCGAGCAGGAGGTCGTGGACTCTTTTGGCCGCTCCTGGCGGGTGGATCGTTTGGTTGTTACGCCGGAGCAGGTGATGATCGTTGATTTCAAGCTATCGAAGTCTCAACAAGATGAGGGAGTGGCGCAAGTTCGGGGGTATATGGAACTTGTACGCGGTCTTTATCCGGGCAGAACGGTCAAGGGCTGTCTTGTTTTCATTAAAGAGCAAGAAGTAAGTGAGGTTGTGTGAGTAATTCAAGAGTATTTACGATCGATCTTACCAGGTCTTTCATCGACGAACTCTCGCTTTATGTTGAAAGAGAGTATGTCGCTAAGGGCCGATCGCTAGATCGTTTGGCGATCGTTTTCGGCGGAAAAAGACCAGCGCATTTCTTGAAGAGAGCATTGGCAAAGAAGATCAAGAAAAGTTTCCTGCCGCCTGTATGTTACACGATCGATGAATTTATCGAGGAGGTGTCCGCGACATCATCCAGCAGCGCTTCGAGCGACCTTGAGGATCGTTTTGAGATCTATACATTGGCAAAAGGCCTTGCCCCCGAGCTTCTTCAAGGACGCGGATCGTTCGCGGCTTTTCTGCCTTGGGCGGGCGACATTGTTAATTTCATTGGCCAGCTTGATCTTGAAGATGTGAGCGCGTCTCACCTAAAGAATATCGAGGCCAGTGCCCGTATCGGTTATCCTGTGCCCGAGAGCATTAACCGGATGCTGGAGAAAGTCTTGCTTTTAAGAGATGCGTTCCATGAGCGCTTGTTGTCTGGCGGAAGGATATCCAGAGGGCTCCGTTATCTTAAGGCTAAAGAGAATGCCGGAGACTGGGATAGCACGCGTTTTGATGAGATCATTTTTGCCAATTTCTTTTATTTCCATAAAACAGAAGAGGCTGTGGTCAAGTCGATCTATGCCGCCGGGAAAGCGACACTTATCTTTCAGGGGGACCAGACGAAATGGCCCGTGCTTCAGCGGATCGCCGACCGTTTTGAATGTGTTCTAAAAGAAGGCGATCGTCCGACGCCGACTACATTTGAGCTTAAAGCCTATAGTGCTTTTGATGCGCATTCACAGGCTGCCGTGGTCAGGGACATTTTGCGCACAATTCCCGATCTGTCGAGCACGGTCATTGTTCTTCCGGATGCCAATGCGTTGGTGCCCCTTTTGTCAGCCTTTCCGGATGAAGTGAAAGATTTTAATGTATCGATGGGGTATCCTTTAAAACGTGGAAGTTTATATCTTTTAATGGAGGCGGTTTTTTACGCCCAGGTTACACGCAAGAATGACCGTTACTACAGCCGGGATTATTTAGCGGTCATACAGCATCCTTTTGTAAAGAATTTACGTCTTTTGTCTGACCCGACGATCACGCGCATCTTGGTGCATAAGGTGGAAGAAGTGTTGAAAGGGCATATTTCCGGCGATATATCGGGTCGTTTGTTCATTAATCTGGGTGATGTTGAAAAAGAGCGGGGCATTATTACAGAAGCGGTCCGGACATTGTCGGGAATGGGGATCTTTATTTCGGAAGAAGAGCTATCGAATGTCCTGCGGAAAATACATGGTGTGCTTTTTGAGCCTTTTGAAAAAGTAAGGGATCTTTTTTCGTTCAGTGCCGCATTGCGTTCGCTTTTGGATGTCATGAGCCAGAAAAGTTTTATGCACCGTTATCCGTTGAATGTCAATATTGCGGGCCGCATGTATGAACTCATCGATGAGCTTGCGCGGTCTTCTTTCAGCAAAGAGATGTTCATGCCTGAGGAGATCTTCCGTATTTTTGAAGAGCGGATCGCGCCGGAGCTTGTCAGTTTTTCAGGAACCCCGTTAAAAGGCCTTCAAGTGCTGGGCTTGTTTGAGACGAGGTCTCTTAATTTTGACCATGTCATCATAATGGATGTCAACGAAGGGGTCCTGCCTAAGATCGATGTCCGCGCATCCCTCATCCCACGGGAGGTGATGAGCCGTCTTCAGTTGGACCGTCTTGAACTGGAAGAAGAGATACAGCGCTATCAGTTCATGAGGATCATTTCATCGGCGAAGAGCGTGCATCTTGTTTATCAAAAGAACAAGGAAAAAGAGCCGAGCCGTTTTCTGGAAGAGCTTGTCTGGGAGCAGCAGCAGAGGGAAGGCTCACTTAAACCCTATCCGACGCTTATGGCGGGTTTTATGGTCAGTGTTGATGCCTCAGAGCGCAAGGCCGAAAAGACACCTGAGATCCTGCAGTTCTTGAAACAGTTCACGTATTCCGCCAGCAGCATCAACGCGTATATGACCAATCCTTATACGTTCTACACCCAATATGTCTTAGGGCTTCGCGAAGAAGATGATTCGCTTGATGAGCCGGATGCGGTGCTTGTCGGTAACTTTATGCACACACTGCTTGAAGAAGTGTATCGTCCCTGGCAGGGGAAAAAGCCTGTTGTTGACGGGGCTTTTGAGACGCATTTGTGGCAGGTTTTTGAACAGCGCTTCAGCGATGCGTTCACACAGCGCATGCGCTCGGATGCGTTCTTGGTCAAGAGTGTGATGGAACATAAATTGCGGAGTTTTATCGCCTATGAACGTGAACGGGTTGAAGGCATAGGGAGGATCATTTCTGTTGAGCAGGAATTCCGAGGGATATTGCCGTTATCCGTTGGTCCCATGAAATTCAAGGCCAAAGTAGACAGGATCGAAGAGAGGACCGATGGCAGCATGATGGTCCTTGATTATAAGACAGGGGCCGCGGATAAACTTCCGCGCCGTCAATTCAGATTTGATGAAGAAGCTCTCTTGCTTGATGGGGGCTCGTTAAGAGAGTTCCTTTTTGAGAATGTACGTTCATTCCAGTTGCCGTTATATTTATATTTTGTGGAACAGTCTTTCCCTGGGGTCATGATGAATGCAGGGCTTTATAGCCTGCGTGACCCCGAGATCAATGCGCTTTTTACGGATAAAAATCCTCAACAAAAGCCCGATATCTTTTGGGATCCTTATGCAAAAGCATTGGATGCCCTTTTTAAAGAGATGCTTGATCCTGAGGTCCCCTTCATTGATGATGAACTTAGAAACGTTGACTTCTGATTGCCGTTTGAACGGGAATAGATATAATGAAAAACGCATTCCAGTAAAAATAACTGTAATAGGGAATTGATATGCCTAAAACGATCCTTGTAGTGGATGATGAAGAGGTTGTTGTTGATATCACCAAGCGTAAGTTGACCCAGGAAGGGTATTACGTCATCGGTGTTAACGACGGTGAGTCAGCGCTTCAGGCATTGCGTGAAGGGGCGGTGGATCTCATCGTACTTGATGTTGAAATGCCAAAGATGAACGGCTATGCGTTCATGTCAGAACGTAAAAAGATCCCCGGAGGCTCTAACGCGCCGGTCATTATGGTCACAGCGTATGGATCAATGGAGCCTATTTTCAAGCGTCACGGGATCAGTGCCTATTTGAACAAACCTCTTAAATTCCAGGATCTCCTTTCTAAAATTAAAGAAGTGTTGGCGGAAGGCGAGATGGCGGGCGTGGTCGTTCCCGGTGCATAGCCGTTAAGGGATGATGTTCTATGATCAAAGATCGTTTGAATAAGGTGCAAGAGGATATCAAAGCGGTTTGCCGGCGGGCAGGTCGTCCTTTGGATGATGTTCTTCTGGTCGGCGTCACTAAGTATTCGGATGTGGCCGCGATCAATGAGGCGATCGAAAGCGGGCTTAAGGACATTGCTGAAAACCGTGTTCAGTCAGCATCGGAAAAATTCTCATCTTTGTCTGCGACGCTTTCAGTACGAAAACATCTCATCGGACATCTTCAAACCAACAAAGCTAAAGATGCGGTCATGCTTTTTGATCTGATCCAGTCGGTGGATAGTCAGAAACTTGCAGATGAGATCAATAAACGTGCGGGGGGGGTCGGTAAAGTTCAGGATATCCTCATCCAGGTTGATATTGCCAAAGAAGAGCAGAAGTTCGGTCTGCCTGAAGAGGATCTGGAGGGCATGGCAGCACATTGCAAAACACTCGGGAATATAAGGGTGATGGGGCTCATGACCATGGCGCCATTGAGCGAGGATGTGGGCAGGGTGCGTGCTGTTTTTCGCCGCTGCAAGGAAATATTTGACGGGTTAAAGGCGCAGGAAACCCTGTCTTTTCAAATGAAATATCTCTCCATGGGGATGAGCGGGGATATGGGTATCGCCATTGAAGAAGGTGCTACGATGGTGCGTGTTGGTTCAGCCATTTTTAAAGAGCAGGAGTGAAGTTATGCATATTTCATTGATCGGTTGCGGGAACATGGGGGAGGCGATCCTCGCCGGGCTTCATCAGAAGCACATGTTCCATATCGTTGAGGCCAGGCCTGAGCGCCGTCAGGTGCTTAAGACAAAATACCGCTGCACTTTTGTGGATATCGCCCACGCGGTGGACAGTTCCGAGATTATCATTCTGGCGGTCAAGCCCCAGGACCTTTCGACGGTGCTTGAAGAATTAAGTGCACAGTCCCTGAAAGCCAAGCTGGTCATTTCTATTGCCGCTGGTGTTACAACATCTTTTATTGAGAAAGCACTCAAACAGTCTGCGCGTGTGGTGCGGGTGATGCCCAATCTTCCAGCCGTGATCAAAGAGGGTGTGACAGGCATCACCAAAGGCGCTAAGGCAGGCAGTGAGGATATCAAAAAAGCGGTCGATCTTTTTTCTGCGGTCGGTGAAACGGTTGTGGTGAAGGAAGAGATGATCGACGCAGTAACGGCTGTCTCAGGCAGCGGGCCTGCGTATGTTTTTCTGTTCGTTGAATGCATGATGAAAGCTGCGATGAAGCTTGGGTTCAAAGAAAAAGAAGCCAAGGCGTTGGTCTATAAAACATTGACCGGAAGCGCGCACATGCTTGTTGCCAGCACGGACTCTGCTGAAGAACTTCGAGCCAAAGTCACCTCCAAAGGCGGGACAACCCAGGCCGCTACTGACGTGTTCATGCAAAAGGATATTGTTGGCGTATATGAAAAAGCACTGCAGGCAGCAAAAAAGCGTGCCGCAGAATTGTCACAATAAAGAGGAGATCTTGATGAAGATCCTGTGTCCTGCTTGTGGTCAGGAAGTTGGTGCCAAAGATGTTGATCTTTTGCAAAGACTTGCAAAATGCGTCGGGTGTAATAATGTTTTTAGTTTCGGGGATAAGGTGGAAGGATCTGTTTTTTCGAGCCTGGAAAGGCCGAACATTGAGATGCCGAAGCGTTTTGAAATTAGCAACGGCCCAGAAGGTTTTGTGATCCGCAGGAAATGGCTGGGGCCTGAGATATATTTCCTTTTTTTCTTTTGTCTGGCATGGAATGGTTTTATGATCTTTTTTATTTCTTTGGCCCGGACCTTTTCTTTTATCATGATCCCTCATTTGACTGTCGGGATCGTGGTAGCCTACGCTGCTCTTGCTCATTTATTCAATACAACGACGATCACGATCCTTTATGATGCGATCAGTCTGCGTCATGCTCCTGTTCCTGTCTTAGGAGGGAAGACCATTGCTCGAGGGGATATCCAACAATTGTATTCAAAAGAGACTGTAAGTCATGGGAAGCATAATGATACTTACACGTATGGTGTGAATGTGATCTTAAATGGCGGCGGTGATATCGAACTTATCGGTGGCTTTCAGGGAAAAGAAGATGCCATATTCATTGAACAACAGATCGAAAAACGTTTAGGCATATCAGATGTGATAGTTCCGGGTGAACTTCCTCGGTGAGATAGATCTTTACTTAATTACTAAAAGGAGAATGTTATGGCAACAGTCGGCGTTATCGGGGGAAGCGGGCTTTATCAGATCGAGGGGATGAAGGATCTTAAAGAGGTCAAGGTCACGACCCCGTTTGGCGAAGCGTCGGATGCGTTCATGACCGGAAAACTCGATGGCACGCCCGTGGTGTTTTTGCCGCGGCATGGACGCGGGCATCGTATTTCTCCGACCGAGATCAATAATCGTGCTAATATTTGGGGGATGAAGAAGCTCGGGGTAGAGGCGATCTTTTCTGTTTCCGCTGTCGGGAGCCTTAAGCTGGAACATAAACCCATGGATTTTGTGATCCCAGATCAGTTCATTGACCGCACGGCACCTCGGCGTCATTCGACTTTCTTTACCGATGGTATTGTGGCACACGTGCCCTTGGCAGACCCGATCTCCGAGGAACTTGCCGATCTTTTATACGGCGCGTGTGAAGAAGTAGACGTGATGGTGCATAAGAACGGCATATATCTGAACATGGAAGGCCCTCAGTTCTCGACGAAAGCCGAATCGAATTTATACCGCAGTTGGGGATGCGATATCATTGGCATGACCAATCTTCCCGAAGCCAAACTCGCACGTGAAGCCGAGATATCCTACGCCACGCTTGCTGCCGTGACCGATTATGACTGCTGGCATCATTCCCATGGCAGTGTGACCGTTGATATGATCATCGAATGCCTGAATAAGAACATTGATAATGCCAAAAAGATCCTCAAGATCGCGATCTCTAAAGCTGGTGCGCTTAAGAACTTCTCGGCGTCAAATGCACTCCAGAATTCCATTATGACAGCGCCTGACCTTATCCCAGCCCAGCGCAAAAAGGACCTCGAGATCATTATCGGGAAATATATCAAGTAAGCGAATGGCGTCATCCTGAGGAGGCCGAAGGCCGACGAAGGATCTCATGTGTTACTAGATACGAATTGCCAAGGAGAGCCCTGCGGTATGTCTTTTGCGCTCAAACAGAAAAAAACGCCTTTCATATTTGGGTTAGGGGGAGACGTTTTTTTAACTCGCGCCAAAGACATACCGCAGGGCTTTTGAGCAAGTTCGATCAAGGATCGGGAATTTGGTTGGTTTTAAAATCCGTCAGTCTTTAAATTGTAGAAGCTTCCAGACAGGAATTCTTAAGGCTGTGGCTATTTTCTCGAGCGTTGTGATCGTAACCCTTTTTTGAGGGAACGGAAGTTCTAAATCCCTGATGTGTTGACGACTGATCCCTGCTTTTTTCGCAAAGTCAGGGATTGAGTAGCCTGCCCTCTTTCGCAAGTCCTGTAATTTTACAGAAAATTTTACCCGTATGTCTTGGTCCATACGGGTATTCTTTCATTTAGGTTGACAGCCATGGCTGTCATGGTAGATTAAAAATTCTGAAGTGAGATGTTCACGGTTTAGTGGGTGGTTATAAAAAAGGAAGCATTGAAAGGAATTTTATGGGTAAACGTATGTGTTTTGTGGAAAAGCGATATCGAGGGTTCTTGCGTTCTATGTGGAAGAGGATTGTTCCCATGCTTGGGGAAACAAGAATGTTATCTACAAAACAGGGTGTATTTACGGTTTTTACTAGGGATAGAGTTATTGCACGGGATTTATTTGTTGATGGGCAGTATGAGTATGATTTTTCTATGAATGTTTTGAAATTTCTCGTTGATAGTGGCTTTATTAAGAATCCTTCAAAGATACAAATGCTGGATGTTGGCGCCAATATCGGGATTATTTCTATTGGACTTGTTCGTGCGGGGAAGGTGGATGGCGCTATCGCAATAGAACCAGAACATGGAAATTTTAAGCTTTTAGTAAAGAATGTTAAACAAAATTCTTTATTCGAGAAATTTGTTTGTCTTAACGTCGCTGTTGGAGCCGGTGCAACAACAATAACAATGGAACTATCTGATGAGAATTTTGGGGATCATAGGATTAAGTTCGCAGGATCTTCTAGGCATCCTGAACTTAACAATGAATCGTTGCGTAAAACAATTCAGGTGCCATCTTATTCTTTGGCCGATATTCTTAAATTATCCGATGTCGTCAAGGCTGGGTTGTCTCACCCAGATTTTCTTTGGATTGATATCCAAGGATACGAGGGGGTTGTTTTTAAGAACGCAAAAGATGTTTTGTCAAATATTCCAACTGTTTCAGAAGTTTCCCCGTATCTTATTTTGAGATCCGGGATGTCATTGGAAGAATTCTCTGAAATTGTTGTGAGTATTTGGAAGAGTTATTGGGTTTTGAGGGGTGATCGTTTTATCAGGTATCCCGTCTCGACTTTTAGTTGCTACCTTGATGAATTGGGGAGCGATGGATCTTTCGGGAATGTTATCTTTACTATTTAACTTCTCCTGAAAAGAGCAATAAAGTTAGAGCATTTTTGGTTTTTTATTGACCGGGAAAAGGCATGCGGTATGTCTTTGGCGCGAGTTAAAAAAACGTCTCCCCCTAATCCAAATATGAAAGACGTTTTTTTCTGTTTGAGCGCAAAAGACATGCCGCGTGCCTGACCCACCTTGTCAACGGGTCACTCAGGTGTTTCGTGTTCTTGCCAGAGGAGCGCCCTCTTCTTGACAAAATATAGTTTTGATATAAAGTAATGCGCTTATGGATTATCAAAAGACATTAAATCTTCCGAAAACTGATTTTTCCATGAAGGCCGGGCTTGTTCAGAAAGAACCGACCATGCTGGCCGCCTGGGAGAAGTCTGGTCTTTATAGCAAGATCCGTCAGAAGTCAGAGGGCAAAAAGCCTTTTATCCTTCACGACGGCCCTCCGTACGCGAATGGCAATATTCATATCGGCCATGCGCTTAATAAGATCCTTAAAGATATTGTGGTGAAATTCAAGACCATGCGTGGTTTTGACAGCCTTTATATCCCTGGCTGGGACTGCCACGGGCTTCCGATCGAACATGCGCTCTTGAAGGAAATGAAGGCGCGGAAGTCGGATGTGCAGTGCCTGGACCTGCGTCAAAAAGCGCAGGAATATGCGATGAAATACGTTGGTATCCAGCGCGAACAGTTCAAACGCCTCGGCGTCATGGGGCAGTGGAATGATCCGTATCTGACCTTAACGCCTTTGTATGAGTCGTATATTCTAAAAGCATTGGGAGAGCTCACAAAAAAAGGTTATGTGTATCGCCGCCTTAAGCCTGTGAACTGGTGTTTCGATTGTGAAACAGCGCTTGCCGAGGCTGAGATCGAGTATGAAGATCATACCTCGCCGACCGTGTTCGTGCGCTTTGTGGTCAATGATCCGACCGTGCTTGGATTCCCGAAAGATAAAAAAGTTTCTTTGCTTATTTGGACAACAACACCCTGGACGCTGTTGGCGAACGTGGCGGTTGCGGCGAGCCCTGTCTTTGATTATGTATGTGCCGAAGTGGGCAATGAAATTTTGATCGTTGAGAAAACATTGTCCGCCGGTGTGCTGGATCGTTTGCCTAAAGAAACTCCCTGGAAGGTTGTCAAAGAGGTTAAAGGCGAGGCGTTGACAAAGCTCACCTACGTGCATCCTTTTGGTAAGAAAGAAAAGTGCCCGGTCGTGGCAGTTGATTATGTTACCAAAGAGGACGGCACAGGTCTTGTGCATACCGCACCCGGCCATGGTCAGGACGACTATCAGACGGGCCTTAAGTATAAACTTGATATTTTGATGCCGGTCAATGACCGCGGCGTATTTACTCATGAAGGCGCGCCTTTCGAGGGGAAACATGTCCTGAAGGCGAATGACGAGATCATCGCCGACCTTCAGTCACGCGGTCTTTTGTTCCATACAGAAAAGATCCAGCATTCCTATCCCCATTGCTGGCGTTGCAAGAAGCCGATCATTTTCCGTGCGACCTACCAGTGGTTCCTGCGTATCGATTATCTGGATCTGCGCACGAAACTAAAGGATTGTATCGAGAAAGATGTTCAGTGGTTCCCAGCCTCAGGTGTTGAACGTATCAAGGCCATGGTGGGGACGCGTCCTGACTGGTGTTTATCGCGTCAGCGCTATTGGGGGGTTCCGATCCCAGCCGTGCGTTTCAAGGGGAATGAACAGCAGTATCTGTATCCCGAGATCGTCGATCATGTGGCATCTTTTGTGGCCAAAGAAGGATCGAATGTCTGGTTTGAGAAAGACATCAAAGATCTTCTTCCCGCCGGGTTCACGACGTCTGATGGCAAACTTGAAGATATGGAAAAGACATTTGATATTCTGGATGTCTGGTTTGATTCCGGTATCAGTCATCGGGCGGTGTTCCACGGGATGATGAAGCGTCCTTTACCGGCAGACCTGTATCTTGAAGGTTCAGATCAGCATCGCGGTTGGTTCCAGTCATCCATTATTCCTTCAGTAGCGCTAGACGGCAAGCCTCCGTATCGTCATGTCCTGACACACGGGTTTGTGGTCGATGGTGAAGGCCGCAAGATGTCCAAGTCCATCGGGAATGTCATTGCTCCTGACGATATCATCAAGAACAACGGCGTTGATATCCTGCGCCTTTGGGTCGCTTCCTCCAACTACAATGATGATATCCGCCTCTCGAAGGAGATCATGGAGCGCCTGATTGACGCGTATCGTAAGATCCGCAATACATCGCGTTATCTTTTGGCAAACCTGGACGGTTTTGATCCGGCTCACGATATGGTGACGGTCGCTGATATGTTGAATGTTGACCGACTCGCTTTGAGCCGTTATGCAGGCCTGGTGGAGCGGGTCACGGCGGCATATGAAAAATATGAATTCGCTCAGGTCGTTCGTGAAATATACAGTTTTTGTAACGAGGACATGTCCGGCTTTTACCTTGACATCTTAAAAGACAGACTATATACTTCCAGCGCTAAAGCGTTAAAAAGGCGCTCGGCACAGACGGTTCTTTATCATATTGTCGACGGCATTAGCCGTATGTTGGCACCGGTTTTGACCTTCACGGCAGATGAAATGCATTCCTTTATGCCTGGGGCAACAGAGGTCTCCAATATTCATCTGGCATCCTGGCCGGAAGTTGAGGCCGTGTGGAGCGATAAAGGGCTTGAAGAACGTTATGCGTCCTTGATGGAAATAAGGCCGTATGTCTTAAAAGCGCTTGAAGCCAAACGTACCGAAGGGCTTATCGGAGCATCTCTTGAAGCCAAGGTCGTTATTCATACAGCCAGTGCACGTGATGGCGAATATTTAAAGTCATTGATCGCAGAATTACCAATGCTGTTCATTGTTTCAGAAGTGCTGATAGAGAGTGTTAAAGAAGTGAGTGCCCCGTTGGGTGGAGCTTTTGCCCAGACGGAGATCCTGATAGAGAAAGCAGCTGGTCAGAAATGCCCGCGCTGCTGGAATTATAAAACAGATATAGGGGCAGATGCCGAGCACCCCGAGATTTGCGAACGGTGCGCAAAAGCAGTAAAAGGTTTGGATCAGAACGATAAATAAATCAGACACAAAGGAGTATCAGAAACATGCCTGACAAAATGGATGCCAAGAAGTTGGAATTTTATAAGAAGTTGCTTCTTAAAATGAAAGCCCAGATCCAGGGTGACATCCGCAGTATGGCTGACGAGAGTGAGAATGGGGATGGGGATAAGGGGGACGTTTCCGGCCATGCGCTTCATATGGCGGATGTAGCAACAGACATGTATGATCGTGAGTTCAATCTGGCGTTAGCATCTAATGATCGTCAGTTCATTCAGCGTATCGAAGATGCATTGGTGCGTATTGAAAAGGGTATTTTCGGGATCTGTCTTAAGACAGGTAAACGTATTGCCGAAGCGCGTTTGAAAGCCGTTCCTTATGCTGAGTATTGTGTTGAAGCACAGGAAGAAATGGATAAGAACAGACGCTAAGAAGTCGGGTGCGTACATTGTTTATGTGTTAGTTCAAGGGCGGGTCTTTACCCGCCCTTTGTTCTATCGGGATAAAGGGAAGATATATGGTTAAAAAACAACAACGTTCCTGGGTCGATATTGCAGTGTGTATCTTGACCGTTCTTTCGGTGGTCGGCCTCGACCGTGTCACTAAAGTATTCTTTTCCAAAGTCCTTCAACCGGGTGAGTCGTTCGCGGTCATTTATAAAGTTTTCCATTTCTCCCTCGTCTATAATACGGGCATTGCATTCGGGCTTTTTAAAGACAATGGCTTTGTTTATTTGGTCGTGCCGGTCGTTGCCATCGTGCTCTTGGTGTATAATGTTTATTACTATCACAAGTTCGGGGAATTGGACCGCTGGTATATTGTCGCGTTCTCACTCATCTTAGGTGGTGCTATCGGCAACCTTATTGACCGTATTTATTTCGGTCATGTTATTGATTTTATCGATTTTCGGGTATGGCCTGTGTTCAATATCGCAGATAGCGCGATCACGATAGGTGCGGGGATCATTCTTTTTAAATGTTTTCCCTGGGCAAAAGAAAAAGAAAAGCCTTCGATCAACCGGGTGTTAAGGGATTAAGATGCATCCTATTGTTTGTCAGATCGGTTCTTTTCCCGTCTATTCCTATGGTCTTTTCCTGGCGATAGGTGTCTTTGTTTCTTCCTGGCTTTTGGCCTCTGAAGCAAAACGCATCGGTGTGAGCCGGGATACGGTTTATGACCTGGCTTTTTGGGTCGTTTTATGCGGCATCGCCGGTGCTCGACTTTTTTATGTCCTTCTTGATCTTTCTTATTTTATTCAGGACCCTCTTGAGATCATCATGCTCCAAAAAGGCGGTCTGGCCTGGCAGGGAAGTTTTATTGGAGGGCTTATCGGCGGTGTTATTTTCTTGCGTCGCAAGAGCATCCCCTTATGGAAATTCCTCGACATCACGGCACCGTATATTGCTTTAGGCCATGCGATCGGCCGTATCGGCTGCTTGCTCAATGGCTGTTGTTATGGAAAAACGGCGGCGTGGGGGCTCTTTTTCCCTGTTTGGGACGCGCGTCTTATTCCCACACAGATCTTCATGGCCATCGGACAGATCTGTATTTTTATACTGCTGAAAGTGTTCTCGTCCAAAGCGCGTTTTGAGGGACAGGTCTTTGTTTGGTATCTGATCCTTTCTTCTGTCGAACGTTTTACGGTCGAGTTCTTCCGGGGGGACCATGAACTTTTTTGGGGTCTAAGTGTTTTTCAGTATGTCTGCATCGCGATTTTTTTGGCAGGGCTCTTCACCGATCATTATTTAAAACGCACCCGCGAGGTGAAGGCATGATGACACATTCTTTGACAGTTACAGAACTTGAACACGATCTGCGTGTTGATATTTATGTGACACGCGCACTTCCTGATGTTATCCCTTCCCGTATGTTCGTCAAACGCCTGATCGAGAGCGGGCGAATGACCGTCAATGGAGAACCTGTCAAGGCGCGTTACACGGTCAAGACAGGGGACGTCGTTGAACTTGATATCCAAACAGATGATTATCCTGATGAACGCATCAAGCCTGAGGATGTGCCGCTTGATATTGTTTTTGAAGATGAAGAGATCATCGCGATCAATAAGCCTCTTGGTATGGCAGTCCATCCGGCGGCTGGTAATTATGGCGGGACGCTGGTTAATGTCCTGGTGCATCATTTTACAACACTTTCCGACAGTAATGGCACAAAGCGTCCCGGGATCGTTCACCGGCTGGATAAAGAAACATCCGGTGTTATCATGGTCGCTAAAACAAATTTTGCCCATGCCCGTTTAGCCAAACAGTTCGAGGCGCATACGATCGAAAAGAAATATGTAGCCCTTGTTGAGGGGGAAGTGCAGTTCGAAGAGGGCGTCATTGAGGCTGAGATAGGCCAGCATCATAAATATCATGATATGCGCAAGATCGTTCCTGCCGGTGAGGGGAAAGAGGCGATCAGTTATTATACGGTGATCAAGCGTTCTAAACGGGTTACGGCAGTGGCGCTTTTCCCGAAGACAGGGCGCACACATCAGCTCAGGCTTCATATGAAATACATTGGTCATCCTATTCTTGGGGATGACAAATACGGCAATAAAGGTGCTTTTTCTCGGTTGGCGCTTCATGCGCAGGCGATCTATTTTGAGCATCCTCGGACAAAGACGCCCATCGAGATCTCTGTGCCCGTGCCGCAGGAATTCCTTCCGTATTTCTAAGGATATTTTTTCCTGATTAAGTCTTTACATCTACGTATCCTTTTTTATAATGATATATAGTAAAAGGGTTCCAATAACTCCACATTATATTTTATGAAATTAACAGGCCGCACACCGATCATTTTCCTTGTTTTGACGCTTATCCTTTTATTGTCAGGGACAGCGATCAGTCTGTATTTGCTGCGTCAGGAAGTTGATATCCGCCGTTCTGCTGAAAGTTCGCTTGAAGAGCTTCAGGTCAAGGCCGTCCAGATCGAAACGTCATTGAAAGATGCCCAAAAACAGATCGAAGTTCTCGACGGTAAAAACAAAGATGCTGATGCCAAGATCAACAGTTTGATGGATGAACTTGACCTGGAAGCTGGTTTGCGTGAACAGATAAAGAACGAGAATAAGAAGCTGAAAGACGCTCTTGAGGCAGAGGCCAAAAACAAACTGGAACTGCGTGAGCGTTTGAGCAAGGAGATCGAGGTTGTTCAGAATAAACTGAAGGACATGGAGAAGGAATCCACAGGCAAGAGGGAAGAAGTAGCTGCCCTTCAGGTGAAATTTGATGAAGTTCAGAAAAAGAATCAGGACCTGGAAGCACAATTAAAAGATATGACCGACGGCACGGCCGCGCGCTTTTCCCGTAATGAGATCATCCCTGTCCCTGGAAATGCACAGGAAGATAAGGTTAATCTTGATCGTATCGTTGTTACACCTGATGGCGCGAAGGAAGGGAAAGTCCTTAATGTTGACCTGGATACAGAGTTCCTTATCTTTGATCTTGGGTCGAAAAGCGGTATTAAACCTGGGGATGTGATGTCAGTTTATCGTGGCAAGGCTTATCTCGGCGATATCAAAGTTTCGCGTGTTCAGGATGAAATGGCGGCGGCGGATTTCATACCTCCTTTCTCAAGCCGTAAAGTCCGTAAAAATGACCAGGTCGTGTCCAAGCGTTAATGTCTCAGGTGTGACGCCTAACAGATTTGCTTTCCTTAATTATCCGATATTATGCAGCTTAAGATAACCCCCGCACAAAAACTTTTCGGTACTGTTCATCTTCCGGCATCAAAATCATATTCTATCCGTGCGTTCTTTGTGGCTGC
>DYQZ01000073.1 GCA_020719005.1 Candidatus Omnitrophus sp. | reverse complement strand
CTGCCGTAACGTGCCACCTCGCCGTCCTCGCTCGCTAAAGAGTGGTTTCATCTGATCGGTGGTTTTTAGTAATGTTCTTGGGGGATGGCTGTCGCAATAGCGCGCAACGTTCTTTGTCATGCCGCTCGCTCCGGGCGGCAAGGACTCCGTCACTTGGCGCGGCAAAGCCGGTGTGTTTATAAATGACATAGGACAGCTATTGTTCTGACCATCCTGATTTCTAATTTCCCAGTTGACAGTTTCATTAGTAATGCTAATATTTAGCCATGCTAATCATTAATATTCGATCACCTAGAAAGAACGTATGAGATCAGTTCAGGAAATAGCAGAAGAGATCGCTGTTGTCGGGCCTCGTATTGGACGGAGGTTCATGGCGGATCTGTCATTTGTCGCCGATCTTCCGCCTGCCCAGCTTTTTGTGATGGGGATGCTTTCCTCGAACGGGCCAATGCGTGGATGTGATATCAGTCATGAGCTTAAGGTGTCGGCACCGACGGTGAGTGGCATCATTGACCGTCTTGAAGGAGTGGGGTATGTTGAACGTCACACGGATAAGGAAGACCGTCGTTGTGTGACCGTGTCATTGACAAAAGCAGGGCATAAGATCGCGCTTAAAATGCGCTCAGCACTGGTAAGTCGCTGGGTGGATGTCCTTTCAAAATTATCACAGGAAGATGCGGATAAATATTTGGAACTGGTAAAAAAGATCAATGAGGCATTATGAAAAAGATCGTTCTTGTTTTATTTATGTTGGGAGTCTGTTTGTCAGCATATGCCCAGGAGAATACTGATGCTCTTACTTTAAAAGATTGTTACGCTTTAGCACTAAAAAAGAGCGAAACGATCGCTATTCAAAAAGAGATCATTAATGAAACTAAGGGGCTTGTGCTTCAGGCCATGAGTTTGGCACTGCCTAAAGTTTCTTTTGCTTATACTGAAAAGTGGCAGGATGTGAGCCCTAATGATCGCTTTGACGGTTCACAGCCCGAAGGGAAATTCACGTTCTCACAGCCTCTTTTTACAGGGTTCAAGGAATTTGCTGCGATCGGTGCTAATAAACATATAGGTCTTCAGCGTGAAGCGGAGTTGAAACGGGCAAGGCAGTTGCTGTTGATCGATGTGTCGGATGCCTTCTACCTCTATTTAAGTTATCAGGAAGATCTTCTGCAGTTAAAAGATATTGAAAAGGCTCTTCTCGAGCGCACCGCGGAGCTTAAGAAAAGACAGGCTATTGGTCGTTCCCGTCTGAGTGAAGTGTCGAGTGCTGATGCGCGTTTGCGTAAAGTCCAGGCAGATATTGAAGGTGTCCGTGTTCAGCAGGATGTGGCGGTTGAGTTGATGAATTATTTGACGGGCGTTGTGCCGTCGCGTCTTATTGATGATGTCCTGCCCGAAGAAGAGATCACCATCGATGTGTTGGCACAGCAGGTTGTGCACCGGGCTGATGTTGAAGCTGTCCGTGAAGCAGTGCGTTCTTATGAGAATAATATTGTTGCCGCTCGCTCTTCATTCTTTCCGACAGTAACGCTCGGCGGGAATTCTTATACCAAACGTGTGGGAACGAATGAAGGCAATGATTGGGATGTTTCACTTGTTGTCAGTGTCCCTCTTTTTAATGGGTTGAGTGATGTGGGGCAAGTGCGTCAGGCGCGTTCCCAGAAAGACCAAATGGAACTCAGGCTTTCCAAGGCCATACGTCAGGCAACGCTAGAAGTGAAGAGCGCACATCTTAGATGGCGTGGTTATTCCCGTCGTCTGACCGCACTCGACCTGGCGGTCACATCGGCAGAGGAGAATTACCGTTTACAGCAGGATGATTTTCAAAAAAGTCTGGTCAACAATCTGGATGTACTGCAGGCATTGGAAGATCTTTCCAATATCCGTCGAGGGTATATTTCCGCTAAGGCTGATGCCCGGCGGGCGTTCTGGTCACTTAAAGTCGCTACAGGGGAGGATCTAAAATGAGTTTGTCTGATATTTCCATACGCCGTCCGGTATTTGCATGGATGGTCATGATCGCGCTCATGTTCTTCGGGCTTTTTAGTTATAGCAAGATGGGCGTGAGCCAGCTTCCTAATATTGATTTCCCTGTTGTGTCTGTGACGATCGCGTGGGAAGGTGCGGCGCCTGAGGTCATGGAAAAAGACGTGGTTGATGATGTTGAGCAGGTCTTGATGACTGTCCAGGGGGTCAAGGAAGTGTCTTCTACCAGCCGTCAGGGGCAGGCTACGGTCACGGTTGAGCTTGAGTTGGGTCGTGATGTGGATGTGGCTGTTCAGGAGATACAGACCAAGATCAATCAGATCCAGCGTAAGCTTCCTAAGGATATCGATCCTCCGATCATCCAGAAACAGAATCCGGCGGAACAGCCGATCATGTGGGTCACGGTCAATGGCGATTGTTCAAAGCCTGACCTTATGAAATATGTAGAGAAGCATGTCCGCGACAGGTTCACGACCATCAGCGGTGTTGGTGAAGTCACCCTTGGCGGGTTCGTTGATCCCAATCTTCGGGTATGGGTCGATGTGAACAAGCTGAACCAGTATGAATTGACGATCCAGGATGTGATCACGGCGATCACGGAAGAGCATGCGGAAGTTCCCGCCGGCCGTATTGAGACCGAACGTAATGAACAAAGTGTGCGGGTGATGGGAGAGGCGAGAACGCCGGAAGAGTTTGCGAATATCCAGATCACCAAGCGCGGCGGGAAGCCGATCTATACACCCATCTATATCAAGGATGTGGCGAGCATAGAAGACGGTCTTGATGATATACGCCGGATCACGCGTTTTAGCGGCAAGACCGCAGTTGGCCTTGGCATCAAGAAACAGGCAGGCTCAAATGAAGTGGCGGTAGCTCACGAAGTGAAGAAGCGTATCGCAGAGGTGCAGAAAGAATTGCCGTCTTATATGAAGATGTCGATCGCTTTTGATCGCACCCAGTTCATCGAGGAGTCTATCAGGGAACTTACATTCACACTTTTTCTATCCGCGATCGTGACGTCTCTGGTGTGTTGGTTCTTTTTAGGGGCATGGAGCGCCACATTAAATATCCTGCTTGCCATACCGACGTCTATTCTGGGATGTTTTATTGTTATCAACTTTTTGCATTTCACATTGAATACGTTCACGGTCCTGGGGCTTTCTTTGGCTGTTGGTATCGTGGTGGATGATTCGATCATGGTTCTTGAGAACATTGTCCGTTATAGAGAAGGCGGCGCTGGTAAAGAGGAAGGCGCACGAAAAGGCGCGAATCAGATCACGGGAGCCGCGACCGCAACCACGCTCGCGATGATCGCGATCTTTATTCCCGTTGTTTTTATTTCCGGGATCATGGGGAAATTGTTCTTTGAATTCGGCATTACTATTGCGATCGCGGTGGCACTCTCGCTTCTTGAGGCGCTGATGTTAACGCCAATGAGGTGTTCACAGTTCCTGCAGGTGGGGCATGTGACAGGGTTGGGCCGTATGATCGATCATGGTTTTAAGGCATTGGCCAGTGGATACCGTAAATCACTCGAGTGGTCGCTGCGTTTTAGATGGCTTGTTGTGATCGGTTCGATTGTTATTTTTATCGCATCTTTATCGCTGGCAGGGGTCCTTAAAAAAGAATTTGTGCCGGCACAAGATCAGAGCATGTTCATGTGTTCGCTGCAGACACCACCGGGGTCTTCCATTGGATATATGGATAATAGGATGATCGAGGTCGAGAAATTCATTGTTTCTCGTGCCGAGACAAAACATTATTTCGTATCTATCGGAGGATTTGGCGGCGGTGAGGTCAATCGCGCGATCGCATTCATTGTTTTTAAAGATCTAAAAGACAGGCCTTTGGTCGCGCCGAAGGATCTTCCGGTGTCTAAGGATGTAGATGGCCCTGTGACGGCTTTTCGCAGGAAGATCTCAACATATCCTCTTGTGGGTTTTTTCTTCCGTGATGCCACTCTTAAATCGAGGCCTTTGTCGCAGGCGGATCTGATGGACATCTTTCGTAAAGAATTGAATAAGATCCCCGACCTTAAGGCCAAGATCCAGGATCTGTCGTTGAGCGGTTTCTCCGCCCAGAGAGGGTATCCTATCGAGTTCAGTGTGCGAGGTCCTGATTGGGATAAACTTGTTGGATATACAGAGATCCTTCAGACCAGGATGGAAGCCAGCGGCCTTATGGTCGACGTGGATAGTGATTATCAGTCCGGTGCTAAGGAAGTACGTGTAATGCCTGATCGGAAAAAGACAGAAGAGCGGGGGGTCAGCATGCTCACTGTTGGGGATGCTGTAAATGCCCTTGTCGGTGGCGCGCGTGTTGGGAAGTATTCAAGTGATGACCGTCGTTATGATGTGCGTTTGAGGCTGGTGGCAGATCAGCGTAAGGGGCCTGCGGATATTGATAATATCTGGGTCATGAACCAGTATGGAGAGCGCGTGTCCTTGAAAGATCTCGTGACGATCGAAGAGAAAGAAACAGCCCTAACGATCACACGACGGGCGAGGGAGCGTTCTATTTCTGTGTTCGCGAATGTCGCGCCGGGAAAAGATCAGTCCAAGGCTATTTCAGAAGCTGAGAAAATATCCAAAGAAGTCCTGCCCGAAGGGTATCATGCCATTCTTAGCGGCAGTGCCCGGACGTTCAAGGAATCTTCTAATAGCGTCGGTGTTGTATTCTGGCTCGGGATCATTGTTGCGTATATGGTCATTGGTTCGCAGTACAACAGTTTTCTTCAGCCGCTGATCGTTCTGTTGGCGCTCCCGTTCAGTATTTCCGGTGCTTTTGTGGCGCTTTTATTGAGCGGGCAATCGCTTAATATGTACAGCATGATCGGGCTTATTTTGCTCATGGGGATCGTTAAAAAGAATTCGATCCTTTTGGTGGATTTCACGAATCAGGTGCGCAGTGAAGGAAAAAATGTGCAGGAATCGCTTCTTACCGCCTGTCCTATCCGGTTGCGTCCGATCATGATGACATCGCTTTCAACGATAGCAGCCGCGATCCCGCCTGCATTGGCCATGGGGCCTGGGGCTGAGGTGCGTATCCCGATGGCGGTCACGGTCATTGGAGGCGTTGCGGTCTCGACTTTCTTTACATTGTTCGTGGTGCCATGTTTTTATCGTATCACCGTGCGCGACAGTTGGGCTGCAAAGAACACGCAGGACATCCAGGAGGGATAATGTTCCGTTCGCTGAAACATTATAACCTGCGCCTATTTCTTGCCGGTCAGCTGTGCTCACTTATCGGCACCTGGATGCAGATCGTGGCCGGCAGTTGGCTCATCTATCGTCTAACGAACTCCGCTTTCTTGTTAGGCGCATTTGCTTTTGCCATGAATTTCCCGGCGCTCATCTTCTCGCCGCTGGCCGGGGTGGCTGCCGACCGTTTTGATCGCCGTAGTCTTCTGGTCTTGATCAATACATTATCCATGGTCCAGGCATTCATTCTCTGGGTGCTGGTCTTCACCAATACGGTACAGGTGTGGCACGTGATGGCCTTAAGTGTCATGTCGGGTATCTTGATGGCTTACGAATTGCCTATCCGTCAGTCCTTTATCAGCAAGATGATCGACGATCCTAAAGATCTTCCTAACGCTGTGGCACTTAATTCATCTGTTTTTAATGGTTCACGCCTGATCGGCCCGGCTATCGCAGGGCTTACGATCTCATTCTTTGGAGAAGGTGTTTGTTTCCTGTTGAATGCATTGAGTTTTTTGCCGGTCATTGTGGCGCTGTGTCTGATGCGGTTGTCTTATGTTAAAGCACTGCATACTTTATCGTCGAGAGGAAGTCTTGTTGAAGGTTTTCGTTATGTATATCATTCGATGCCTATCAGGCTTTTACTTGTCATGGTATCTGTTCTAAGTATGTTAAGCGGGGCCTTTCATGCGCTTGCACCTGTGTTTGCCAAAGAAGTTTTCGGGGGCGGGCCTAAGACTTTGGGTCTTCTGTTATCGTGTTCTGGGGCAGGTGCTTTCCTCGGGGCTTTGTATCTGGCCGGACGACGCACCGTGATCGGCCTTGGTCGTGTGGTGGCTGTCGCGACCACAGGAGCAGCGGTATCCTTAATGTTGTTTGCGGTGATATCGGATATCCGTTTGGCGGTCGTTGCAGTTTTTTTAAGCGGGCTTGCGATGATCATGAGCATCGGCGGAATGAATGTGATCATTCAAACACTGGTGGATGAAGAAAAACGCGGGCGGGTGATGAGCCTTTACGGCATTGCTTTGGTTGGGATTTCCCCGATAGGAAGCCTTGCGGCAGGAGCGATCGCGTCTAACGCTGGCGTCTCAACGGCGCTGTTCTCAGTGGCGATATGCGCGCTTTTTGCGTCTTTTATATTCTGGTCACGTTTGCCCCGTTTTCGCGCTCACGTGCGGCCGATCTACGCGGCAAAGGGGATCGTTCCTGAAATACAATAAGTATTTTTACTTTGCTCGAATCGATCGG
>DYQZ01000072.1 GCA_020719005.1 Candidatus Omnitrophus sp. | reverse complement strand
CACTCAAATCCTGCGGCGATAAAGATCTTATCTAACCCTTCTTTTTCCGCCTGCCGCTTGACGCGCCCTGAACCAGGCACAACGATCGCCTGAACATTAGGATCAACTTTCTTACCCTTAGCCACCTGAGACGCCGCGCGTAGATCTTCAATACGACCATTCGTACAGGAGCCGATGAACACAACATCGATCTTGATATCCGTCATCTTCATGCCAGGCTTCAAGTCCATATATTTAAGCGCATTCGAGACTGCTGCCTGATCCACAGGGTCCTTGAAGTCGTCCGGTGACGGCACTTTATCTTCGACGGATACGACCTGTCCCGGGCTTGTCCCCCAGGTAACTTGAGGCGCGATAGACTCGGCCTTAATATTGATCGTTTTATCAAACTTAGCATCAGCGTCGCTTTTTAATGTTTTCCAATAGCTGACCGCCTTGACCCAATGAGCCCCTTTAGGCGAATGATCACGTCCCTGCAAATAAGAGAACGTTGTTTCATCTGATGCGATCATGCCGCCGCGGGCGCCAGCTTCAATAGACATATTGCAAACGGTCATGCGGCCTTCCATGGACATATCCATGATCGCACTGCCCGCGTATTCAATGACATAACCGGTAGCACCGGCCGTGCCGATCTTGCCGATAATATAAAGGATCACGTCTTTGGGAGTAACACCTTCGCCCAGTTTTCCGTCGACCTTGATAAGCATTGTCTTGGACGGTTTTTGCTGAAGCGTTTGTGTTGCCATGACATGTTCGACCTCAGAGGTGCCGATACCGAAAGCCAAAGAGCCAAAAGCGCCATGGGTTGCAGTATGGGAATCGCCACACACAATGACCATGCCTGGCTGTGTAATACCCAGTTCTGGCCCGATAATATGAACAACACCGTTATCTTCATGGGTGAAATTAAAACAGCTGATCCCGAATTCAGTGCAATTCTTCTCGAGCTGGTCCATCTGAAGAAGTGATGCCGGGCCTGCCAAAGAAATATCCTTGCTCTTGGTAGGGATATTATGGTCCATGGTCGCAAAAGTTTTCTGCGGGCAACGGATCTTCCGGCCTGATGTGCGAAGACCTTCGAATGCCTGAGGGCTTGTGACCTCATGAACAAGCTGACGGTCCACATAAAGAAGCGCGGCCGCATCGCCCTCGCCTTCTTTAACAACATGCGCGTCCCATATCTTTTGATACATTGTCTTTCCCATTACAACGCTCCTTGACTGCTTTATTTAGGTGATAGATTATTGAGAAGCCAGCTTATATAACACCGTCTGGAGAATTCCACCATTGCGATAATAATTGATTTCAACAGGGGTGTCAAGACGGACGACAGCTTTAAATACCTTCTTTTGACCGTCCGAAGAAGACGCACTGACAGTTACCTGTTCCCTGGGCTTAAGTGTTTCAGAGAGACCTGTGATATCAAAAACCTCATCTCCTTTAAGGCCAATGCTTTGCGCATTTTCACCTGGGATGAATTGAAGCGGCATAATGCCCATTCCCGCAAGATTACTGCGATGAATACGTTCAAAGCTTTCGGCAATAACAACGCCAATGCCAAGCAAGGCTGGGCCTTTGGCTGCCCAGTCGCGGCTTGAGCCGGTGCCATACTCCTTGCCTGCCAGCGCGATCAAAGGTGTGGCTGCTTCTTTATACTTAACGGAAGCATCAAAGATGCTCATGGCTTCCCCTGTTGGGAAAAAGGTTGTCCACGACCCTTCTGTATTTGGAGCCAGTTTATTCTTCAGGCGGATATTCGCAAATGTCCCGCGCGTCATCACACGGTCATTGCCACGGCGTGCGCCATAACTGTTAAAATCAACCGCTTCCACACCCAGTTCCATTAAGTATTTACCGGCCGGGCTCTTTGCTGAAATATTGCCTGCGGGTGAAATATGATCCGTCGTAATGGAATCCCCGACCATCACAAGAGCTCGGGCGCCGTTGATATCTTCGATCGCCTTTTGCCCTTGCCCCATCTTTTCAAAATAAGGCGGTTCCTGGATATAAGTGCTCTTTTTATTCCAACGATAAAGTTCGCCTTTGGAAGTTTTAACAGCCGCCCAGTTCTTGTTGCCTTTAAGCGCGGTCTTGTAGCGGCCTTTAAAGACAGAGGCGGTAACGCATTTCTTGACGATCTTCAGGATCTCGTCTTGCGTGGGCCAGATATCGTTCAAATAAACATCATTACCTGCACCGTCAACGCCGATAGGCGCATCGAATAAATTGATATTCACATTCCCCGCGATCGCATAGGCCACGACGAGCAAAGGAGATGCCAGATAATTGGCCTTAACATGCGGATTGATGCGCCCCTCGAAATTGCGGTTCCCTGATGTGACGCTCGCAGCGATCAAACTTCCCTTGTCGATAGCTGATGAAACAGCCTCGGGTAAAGGGCCGCTGTTACCAATGCACGTCGCACAGCCATAGCCGACATTATGGAACCCAAGCGTTTCAAGGTCCTTCATGAGGCCGCTTTTCTTAAGGTATTCATCGACGACCTGAGAGCCCGGGGTCAGTGATGTTTTAACAAAACTTTTTACGCGAAGCCCTTTGGCAACAGCCTTCTTCGCAAGCAAGGCGGCGCCGATCAAGACCGACGGGTTCGATGTATTCGTGCAACTGGTGATCGCGGCAAGCACAACACTGCCGTGAGTAATGGTCTCTTTGGTGTTCAGAACTGGTTCGGACTTCTTTATATCAGCATCCGTTAAACCAAAACCTTTATGCCCGACAGCATTCGTTAGTGACTTTTGAAAATCATTCTTTAGGTCTGCCAGGCGCACACGATCCTGCGGGCGCTTGGGGCCAGCCACACACGGTTCAATGGTCGAGAGATCAAGTGTTAGGAGATCCGAGAATTGTGGTTCAGCTTTTTTATAAGGATCGAACAGCCCCTGGGCTTTGTAATAAGCCTCGACGAGCTTTGCTTCTTTGGAGCGACCGGTCAGGTTGTAGTAGTTCACGGTCTCATCATCAATAGGAAAAATACCGATGGTTGCGCCATACTCAGGGCACATATTAGAAATAGTGGCACGGTCTGCGAGCGTCAGGTTCTTGATGCCCGGACCGAAGAATTCGACGAATTTATCAACCACCCCGCGTTTGCGGAGCATTTCAACGACCGTTAAAACAACATCCGTCGCTGTAACGCCTTCATTGATCTTGCCGCTCAAACGAACGCCGATGACCTCAGGGATGACCATGCATAAAGGTTCACCAAGCATGACAGACTCTGCCTCGATCCCGCCCACACCCCATCCAACGATCCCGATACCATTGATCATCGTCGTATGACTGTCTGTGCCGACAAGGGAATCAGGATAAAGCACGGTTTTTTTGCCGTCTTTTTGTTGCAGCACACCTGTCGCTAAATATTCAAGATTGACCTGATGAATGATGCCTGTGGCCGGCGGGACAACACGGAAATTGTTGAATGTCCCCTGCCCCCATTTCAAGAATTCATAACGCTCTTTATTGCGTTTGAATTCAAGGGCAACGTTCTTGTCAAAAGCCTTGCTGGTACCAAAAGCATCGACCTGAAGTGAATGGTCAATAACAAGATCGCACTGCACCTGAGGATTGATCTTCTTCACGTCGCCCTTCATGCGCTTCATCTGTTCACGCAATGCAGCAAGGTCGACCACACAAGGAACGCCTGTGAAATCCTGCAGGATAACGCGGCCAGGCTTGAAGGAGATCTCTTTGAGTTCGTTCTTAGGCTTCCAGCCAGCAATGGTCTTGATATCGTCGAGAGTTACCTGAAAATCATCGTAGTTACGAAGCGCGCTTTCAAGAAGGATACGGATGGAGAACGGCAGCTTCTCTACACCCTCAAAGCCGCATTTCTTTAAATTGGAAAGGGCGTAGAATGTGTATTTCTTGCCTGAGATCGTGACTTCTTTGGTCAGTTTGTTTTTATCAAGTTTCATATTACATCTCCAGTATTCTTAAAGAATGTTGCAAGGTTTGGAGCAACATTTTCTTTATTGGTGCGATCCCTCACTCGCCTCGCTTCGCCCAAGCGAAGTGGGCTTCGTATTGTTACCTTTTAATAAACAAAATCGCTCAATTATAAGGAAACAGGCGGATATCGTCAATAAACTCCTCTGATAATATTTTATATTTTTATTGGTCAGTTCTGGAAATCAAACTACTATGGTATAAATAAGGGTAACGGTCCATGGCCTATTCATCCTAAGAATTGAAGGAAAACCCATGCAAGAAGAGCAAATGATCACACTGCTGCAAGAATCGGTCGATGCCACGTTCATGACCACATTCAACGCCGCTCCCGAGATCTACTACTTTGATAATTTCAATGAAATGGACGAGGAATGCGTGATCGCCTCGATCGGTTTTAACGGAACGATCGAAGGAAGCTGTGCTGTTTGCTTTCCTGACTCAAGCGCCTGCCGCCTCTTGTCGCGCATGATCAATCAAAAAATTGAAACTATCAGTGCGGATACGCTTGATGGCATCGGTGAGGTTGTGAATATTGTTCTCGGCGGCATAAAGATGAAACTTCAAGGCACAGAGCATGATTTTAATATCAGCGTGCCGAGTTATATCAAAGGCAGCCGTATGGTCATTCTTTCGGATATAAAAAAGACCGTGTGCATCAACAGAAGTTATAAACTTGATGATATTGTCTTTGCTGTGAGCCTCATGTATAAAGTAAAACCAAAAGAAGACGACGTGGCCTTGAAAAAGAAACTCGCCCTGGCAAAACTCATGCTGCTTAAAAAGAAACCTGCTTAAAGTCCATACATGAAGATCGCGATCCTCAATCCCTCATTCGGCGATAATTTTGTGCGCGTGGCCCGTTGGGCAGCGAAGTCGCGCGGGCGTGTTCAGCGTCATCCCGATTATTTACTGATCGCGGCACAGGTGCTGTTGAACGGCGGGCATGAGGTGATCTTTGTTGAAGCTGCAGCACGCAATCTCACACCGGAGGAAAGCTTTAGGATCATCAGGGAATTCAAGCCGGAACTTTTGCTTATTCACGCCACTACCCCGTCGATCTATGCGGATATTGAACAAGCGCGTGTGATCAAAGAACAGAATAATTGTAAGGTTGCTTTTGTGGGTCAGCATACCAGCGCTGAGCCGGATAATACCTTTAAGATCGCCGCAGGGGCTGTTGATTATATTTTACGCGGTGAATATGACTACACGGTGCGAGATATTGCCAATGGCGTGTCTGTTAAAGATATTTTAGGCATGACGTGGCAGGACGCTGATGGAAAAGTGATCGCTAATGCCGACCGCGCGCCGATCAATGTAAATGAACTGCCCTTTCCCGCGTGGCATTTGATCAAGCCTGAGTGGTATCCTGACGCCGGAAAGAAATATCCATTCCTGACACTCTTTACAGGTCGTGGATGCAACAATGCCTGTTCTTTCTGTCGCGATCCACAGCTCATGTATGGCTACCGTATCCGCACCCGCCGGGCACAGCTGGTCGTTGATGAAATGGAATTTGATCTTAAACTTTTCCCTCAGATCAGGGAGATCATGTTTGAGACCGATACTTTTGCGGCTGAACCTGATCATGTCCGTGAAGTATGTAATGAGATCATCAAACGAGGCCTGCATAAAAAGATCAGTTGGTCGTGCAATATGCGTATTAATACCGACCTGTCGCTTTTACCTCTGATGAAAGAGGCCAACTGCCGGATGCTTATGGTTGGATATGAATTCGGGACAGACGAGGCCTTGCGTGCGGTGCGTAAGGGTGGCGTTAATGTTGCGATGGGACGGGCATTCTCTAAACGCGCGCACGAACTGGGCTTTACTCTTCATGGCTGTTTTATGATCGGTGCCCCCGGCGAGACTAAGAAAAGCGCACACGCCACGATCGATTATGCCAAAAGTATGCCTTTAGATACGATGCAGATCACGGGCATCGCCACCTACCCTGGCACACATCTTTATCAGTGGGCAAAAGAGAATGGTTACCTTTTGGCAAAAGACTGGAAAGACTGGCTTACGGCCGAGGGTGAACAAAAAACACTTCTATCGTATCCTCAGCTGACCAACAAAGAGATCGATGCGCTGATCGATGTTGGCCTCAAAGAATTCTACCTTCGCCCCAAACAAATGTGGCGCATGCTCATCTCCATCCGCTCTGTCGGCGACTTCTTAAGAAAGATCTACGGCTTTGGTGCGTTCGTGGATTATTTCTGGAAGAAGTTGCGGTCTTCTTCACAGACTTGACCTAGCTGGCTTTTGCCGCGCCAAGGGACAAGGCCGCTGTTACAAGCGAGCGGAGCGAGACAGCGGCTGGGTGCCGAAATCCAGTCAATTTCGGCCGAAGGCCTTGCCGCCCGCAGTGAGCGGAATGACCAACAACGTTCCGCGCTATTGCGACAGCCATCCCCTATTCGCATCACCCAAAACCACCGATCAGACGAAACCACTTCTTAGCGAACGAGGACGGCGAGGTGGCACGTTAAGGCAGGCAAAAGCGACTTGATATATTTATTGCACGCGCTATGCGATCTATAAAATAAGAAAGGACAGTTCTTGT
>DYQZ01000071.1 GCA_020719005.1 Candidatus Omnitrophus sp. | reverse complement strand
CAAGTGGTAAGGCAGCAGTCTGCAAAACTGCTATGCACCGGTTCAAATCCGGTCCACGCCTCCATTTTTGAGGGAGATCCTCCGGTTTTGGGCGAGTGGTGGAATGGTATACACGAAGGACTTAAAATCCTTTGGTCGTAAGGCCTTGAGGGTTCAATTCCCTCCTCGCCCATTATTTCTGATCGGGGCGATAAAGATTTTTCTTGTTAGTTTCTTGAGATGTAGATATACTTTTAAAAAATTTCGGACCCGTAGCTCAGTTGGTTAGAGCGCTTCCTTGACATGGAAGAGGTCACAAGTTCGAGTCTTGTCGGGTCCACCATCTTCCATTAGAGAAAAAGGCTTTCTTCCCGAATGGGGGAAAGTCTTTTTTATTATAAGGAACAGGTTATGGATTATTCACGTGATATTGATAAGCTTCGTCATTCATGTGCGCATGTAATGGCGCAGGCGGTCAAACAGCTTTGGCCTGAGGTCAAGGTTGCGATCGGACCTGCGATCGAGGCTGGTTTCTATTATGATTTCGATAAGAAAGAAGCCTTCACGGATCAAGATCTTGCCAGCATTACCAAAGCGATGCAGAAGATCATCAATCGCGACCTTCCGTTAACACAAACGTTCATGGATAAAAAAGAGGCGGAAGCTTTCTTCTTAAGCCAGGGAGATCAATATAAAGTTGAATTGATCCAGGGTATTCCCGACGAAAAAGTTTCTATTTTTACAACAGGTGACAATGAATTTGCGGACCTGTGCAAAGGGCCGCATGTAGCAAAGACCGGCGAGATCAAGGCCTTTAAATTATTGTCTGTCGCGGGTGCTTACTGGCGCGGGGATGAAAAGAATGCGATGCTGCAGCGTATTTATGGCACGTGTTTCCCGTCGAAGGAAGAGCTTGCCGCGTATTTGAAAATGCTGGAAGAGGCTGACAAGCGCGACCATCGCAAGATCGGCGCGGAGATGGATCTCTTTCATATTTATCAGGAAGAGGCGGGCGCGGGGCTGGTTTTTTATCATCCTAAGGGCGCCTTGATGCGTAAGATCCTCGAGGATTTCACGAAAGAACTGCATTTAAAGCGCGGGTATGATCTGGCGATGACGCCGAATTTTCTGCGCGGTAAGCTTTGGGAGATCTCAGGGCACGCCGAGCATTATCGCGAGAACATGTATTATTTTAAGATCGATGGGGAAGAGTATGCGGTCAAGCCCATGAATTGTCCCGGGCACATGCTCATTTATAAATCACGGCTGCATTCCTACCGCGAACTTCCGATCAAACTTTTTGAATTAGGCACTGTATACCGTTATGAAAAAGCGGGTGTGCTTCATGGGCTTCTTCGGGTGAGAGGATTTACCCAGGACGATGCGCATATTTTTTGTCGTCGGGAACAGGTCCAGGAAGAGATCGAGAAAGTGTTGGACCTTGCGTTCGAACTTCTTTCGGCGTTCGGGTTCAAGGATTATGAGATCGAGCTCAGCACGCAACCCAAGAAATTCATCGGCGAGCAGGCGGATTGGGACCTTGCAACGGCGGCACTTCGGAATGCGCTTGAGAATAAAAAGATCAAGTATCAGGTCAGTGAAGGGGACGGTGCTTTTTATGGCCCTAAGATCGATCTGAAACTGAAGGATGCGCTGGGCCGTAAATGGCAATGTTCGACGGTGCAGTGTGATTTTGCTTTGCCACAGAAATTCGATCTTGCCTTCATGAACGAGAAGGGCCAGGAGGAGAGACCGATCATGCTCCATCGTGCGCTGTTCGGCAGTGTGGAACGTTTCTTCGGGACGCTCATTGAACATTATGCGGGGAACTTCCCGTTATGGCTTTCCCCGGTCCAGGTTTTAGTTATTCCGATCCGGCCCGAGCATGATTCTTTTGCTCACGAAGTTGCAGGGCTTTTGCGTGAACAGAATTTCAGGGCGAATGTGGATGCGCGTAACGAGTCTTTGGGCAAACGGGTGCGTGAAGGCCGTCTGCAAAGAACGCCGTATATGCTTGTGATCGGGGATAAAGAAGTTGAGTCAAAGAAGGTCGCTGTGCGCAAACGTCCTGAAACAGATCTCGGACAAATGCCCCTAGAAACCTTTTTGGAGCTGGCGCGCAAAGATATCGTTGACAAAGTGTAGTTTTTTAAGATAATGATAACAATTTTTAGGCTCCGTGCGACGTGTTGGATAGGGGTGTTGTGTGTTGGTCTCGTCGAGAATGGCTTGGCGGGAGGTAGGATAGGAGGGTTTTATTCAAAAGAGAATTCGTATCAATGATCAGATCCGTGTGCCTGAAGTGCGCGTGATCGGGGCAAATGCAGAACAGCTTGGTGTACTTTTAACAGCAAGCGCCATTACGCTGGCGGAAGAATCAGGGTTTGATCTCGTCGAGGTTGCTCCTACCGCAAAGCCGCCTGTATGCCGCATCATGGATTACAGCAAATTTAAATATGAGCAGGAAAAAAAAGAGCGCAAGGCGCGCAAGAATGCTCACGTTGTTCATTTAAAACAATTACGTATCAAGCCGCACATTGATGATCATGATTTTGCGACGAAAGTCAATCAGGGTCGTGCGTTCCTTGAAAAGAGAAATAAAGTAAGAGTGAATTTGTTCTTCTCGGGGCGTGAAATGGCGTTCCGTGAAACAGCAAAAGGTCTGTTAGCGAAGTTCATCACCGAAACAGCTGATATCGCCCAGATCGAAAAGGACGTCCTTATGGAAGGGCGCATTATGTCAATCGTGCTCGCTCCTAAGACGGAGAAGGTTTAAAACAGAGGAAGAAGGGTTATGCCGAAACTGAAAACAAAAAAGGGCGTGGCCAAGCGTTTCAAGATCACCAAGTCTGGAAAGATCAAAAAGCGCCGCGCGAATCGTGGACACATTTTATCAAAGAAGTCAGCCAAGCGTAAGCGTAAGCTTCGCCGGAGTTCATATTTGACTCCTATGGATGCGAAGAAGGTAAGGAGGATGTTGCCGTATGGTTAGAATTAAAGCATCGGTTGCGCGCAAACTCGGCCGCAAGCGTTTATTTAAAGCGACAAAAGGGTATTATGGACAGAAAAAGAACCGCTATGTCCAGGCGATCAAGGCGTCTATCCGCGCCATGCGCTATTCTTCCGAACACCGCAAACAGCGTGGGCGTGAGTTCCGCAGTTTGTGGATCGTGCGTATCAACGCGCTTTGCCGTGAGAACGGAATCGCGTATAGCCGTTTGATCCGTGGCCTTAAGGCCGCAGAGATCACGATCAACCGCAAGATGCTTGCCGAGATCGCGATCAATGATCCGAAGACGTTCATCAAGATCCTCGAGATCGCTAAAAAAGCGCTCCCTGCAGGAACAACGAACCGCAAGGTCATCACGAATTAAAAGCAGATTTTAAAAAAGCAAACATCAAAAAAGCCCTTGGAAACAAGGGCTTTTTTATTGCCTTCTTTCCGAAAGCCTCCGTCTATGGGGGCTTCTTTTTCCCTCGTAGTTTGATTTTAAAACAAATAATACTTGCATATTTTGATGAAATGTTATATATTCTTGCAGTGTTAGCAATTTAATTGCAGTTTAAGCAAAAATATTTGTGAGAAATGAAATGATAAAAGGGATCACACCAATTGATGCGGCGTTTGAAGTGATGGGGCTTGTGCAGGCAGAGAACCTGATGAGGTTTTTGTTTGTGGAGACCTTAATAGGGAAAGCCGTGTTCGGGGTCGGGTTTGTGTTGAGTCTTAAGAGCGCGATGGATGCGGGGAGTTTGAGGACGGTTTTGATCTACGCGCTCATGTTCTTTTCTGTGTGGTTTCTGGTGGTGATGCCAAAGATACGGATAGGGAATGTGATGTGCGCGATGGAACAAAACGGAGGAAGAGTGGGAACGACACAGGAGATCTTAAAAAACAACGGTTACGGCGAAGGAAAAACGATCCTTGTTTTGGATGTGTTCAGTAATGCGCTGACGGGTTTGGTCAAAGGGATGATTGTTGCGATGGAGCGCTTGCATACGGGGGCAACAACATATTTAACAGAGCCGATGGCACGAAGCATGCTGGTCATTAAAACAAGGAGGGCTCTTGAAGCGGGTATTGTTGATGAACAGTTGCGAGAGCGGGCGGTGTTGTTTTGTCAGGATCATGTTGGGCCGGCTGTTAGAAAGATCGAAGAAAAAGGAACGGGCGCGTTGGATGATCTGTGGCCCGGGAGTCGTGAGGTGATGGCGGTATATACAAATGAAGGAACAGAAGAATGGAGCGCGCTTAGTAAAGAATTGTTTGTGATGTTGGATCAAAAGGAGCAAATATTCTCCAAAGCGTTTGAATATTTTGAAGGATACGAAGACAAGGCGGCACAGGAGCGGGCAGTAAAAGAATTGTTCAGACAAGAGTTTTTAAGACGGGCTGATCAATATGCGATCAAAAGCTGGGGGATGAAAAAGAGAAATGTTTTTCTTCAAGGCCCGAGCGTTGTGGGTGCTGATGAATGGAAAAAGAAAAACGAGTGGGTTTTTGAAAATAGCGCACGCGTCCAGGGACTTCTTCTTTTTTATGGATACAGCATTTTTCCCGTCGTGCTTATGGCGAGTGTGTTGTTAAGGAGCGCGGTGGTGTTGGGCGTGTATGCGCTGGCGCTCGTGTTGGTGCGCGGGATGACAGTGATGTGGGCGCTCATGGATCAGGCGGCAAAGGTAATGTTTGATATGGCAGGGAAAAGCGGGGCGGTTTTTCCCTGGGAGATGGGGCAGGTGAATGAATGTGTGGCATTGGCCATGGTCGTGTTTCCCGTCGTAACAGGTGTGGCAATGGGTATCAGCATGATGAAAAGAAAGAAAGGTCAACAGGAGGGGAAAAGATGAGAAAAGTTTTTCAACGAGGAGTGATGTTTGTAACAAAGTTTTTTACGATGACAGCGGTGTGGGCCCAGGCGGCGTCAGAAGAGGCGGTGAAGACCGAGTTCAATGGATTGGCAAAATTCATTGTGGATATTGTGACAGGGCCATTGGCCAAAATATTCGCGCTCGTCTTCTTGCTCGTAGCGATATGGAAAATAATTTATAAAGATTACGGTGCGGCGGCGGGGTGTGTGATCGCGCTGTTGGTGCTGGTCTTTTTGCCGCAACTACTTGGTGTGTTCGGAGGAGGTTGAAGTATGCGACGGTGTTCACGGACGCTGGATAAGCCGCTACTCATCCTGGGGCTTGAGGGAGAGGATGTGGCGGTCTTGATGATGGTGTTCGGTGTGCCGGCAGTCCTGATCTCTCCGTCGATACCAGTGATGCTGCTTTTTGCGGCTTGGCCGGCGCTGGCGGTGTTCAAACGCGGAAAGCCTGAAGGTTATGTTCTGCATTTTTTGTATAAGTTCGGCATGCCGCTTCAGGGGTTATTGCCGCCGGGAGAAAAAAGGCGTTATGGGGTGTTTACGAATAAAGAAGGTGTGCGATGAAAGAAGAAAAAGCGCTCAGGTCCCAAAGTAGTCGGTTCTTTGAACGGTATGCCGGGGCAGAAGAACAGAATACGAAGTTAAAGCTTGTGACGATCGTGCTCGGCGTAGTGTGCGTGGTTCAGGCGATGGCTGTTGTGATGTGTTTAGCAAGACCGACAGCGATCCACTATATCCCGGGAGCGGTGACGGCCGGTGTTTCGTATCCCGGTGTTATACCGACGGAATCAGTCGGCGCTTTTGCCTCGGTTTGGGTCATGAATTGGGTTAATTATACCCCCGCAACGACGGAAACTGTTTTTGAACGATCAGCAAAATATATGTCCCCTGGTTTTCTGTCGAAAGCCCGTGTAACACTGTTAAAGGAAATGGAGCGCGTTAAACAGGATCGGATATCGTCGGTATTTGCGCTTAAGAAAGAACCTGATGTGAAAAAAGAGGGGCAGGGGTTTGTGGTGAAGCTGGAGGGAGAGCGCGGGGTCTATATGGGAAAAGAAGAATTGGCGTTCGAAAGTGTTCAATATGAGGTGGCGCTCGCCATTGTGCCGACAAGCAATGTCAATCCGTTCGGGCTCGTCGTGACGGATCTAAAGAAAAGCAAGGTGGAAGCGCATGTTCTATAGGATCTTTTTTTTGATGATGGCGGCGATGATCAGCACGGGTACTGTGAGCGGCGCCGAATTTCGTCGGGTCATGGAGGAGGGGGGCGTTCTATTAAAAGGCGTTCCCGGAAAGATGATCGAGGTCAGGTGCGAAGAGGGGATCGCAAGTTTGGTGCGTTCAGGCGATATGACAACGCTAAAGGTCGAGCGTGTGAGCGACAGGCTTTTTATAACTCCCCTAACGCAAGACCCGGCGGAGTTGGTCGTGTTGGACACGATGGGCCATTCATACCGTTTGAAGTTTGACATGGGGACGGAGGGTGAGGACGGCGTTGTATTGGGAATAAAGAAAGAAACAAGCGGGCGTTTTAAAGAAGAAGGCTCATGGTCAACGGATTTTCTAAAAGCCATGGTAACGGGGATCACTCCGGCGGGCGCAACAGAAGAGAGGGCGGAACAAATTGTTTTTAATAATGACCGGATGCGCGTGATGTTGCTTAAAAGATATGTGACGCCGCAGATCATTGG
>DYQZ01000070.1:6288-6586 GCA_020719005.1 Candidatus Omnitrophus sp. | reverse complement strand
GTTGGTATTTTTGAGGAGAACTGCTATTGTGCGGTTCCTAATTCGGAGTTCGGGATACAACACCCATGAAAAAAATTCTTTACAAAACTGTAAACCAACATTAAACTAGCGAAGCTTTTCAAGACATTTTAAGGGGTCGTGGTGTAGTTGGTTAACATATCAGCTTGTCACGCTGGAGATCGCGGGTTCGAGTCCCGTCGACCCCGCCAGTTTTTCTTCCTTAACACAAAAAACATCGTTCCCTTTGGGCGATGTTTTTTGTTTTATAAGAAGAGAAAAACTGCACCCGAAAGAATTC
>DYQZ01000070.1:0-6188 GCA_020719005.1 Candidatus Omnitrophus sp. | reverse complement strand
TTTCGGGTGCACCATTTTTTCTTCTGATTAACAAAAAAACTTCCTCCCATTCGGGTAAGAGGTTATTCTTTCAATAAATTATTCGAAGTATACGCACCCGAAAGAATTCTTTCGGGTGCACCATTTTTTCTTCTGATTAACAAAAAAACTTCCTCCCATTCGGGAAGGAAGTTTTTTTTGTATAGGAAAAAAATGGTGGACAATGTAGGGCTCGAACCTACGACCTGTTGAATGTAAATCAACTGCTCTAACCAACTGAGCTAATTGTCCGGGAAAGCATTTGAACGCACTTAACGCACTTGAAAGCGCTTTTGAGCACCAGCAAGGATAATACGAAATAAGCTAAATAGCAACGGTCTTTTTCTTAGCCGGCGATCTTGCTGATGAGCTGTAATGAGAATACCATCACGAAAACAGCGACTGACTCGATGATACCAAGCGCAGCCAGATAATTTGAGAAACCTTTATCGCTTTCGCCTAACGCATCCGCCGCGGCAGCGCCGATACGGCCCTGCATTAAAGCACTCAGACCGATAGCAATACCGGCAAAAATACCGATCGACCACAGCATCGCGCCTTTGTTAGCGGCCGCGATCATGGCGTTCATCACGATCATCCCGTAAAAAGTCTGTGAAATAGGCGCACCAATACACGCCAACAG
The DNA here is from genome assembly GCA_020719005.1 of Candidatus Omnitrophus sp. GTDB lineage: Bacteria > Omnitrophota > Gorgyraeia > Zapsychrales > Fredricksoniimonadaceae > DYQZ01. Next base: position 5,527 of record DYQZ01000070.1, on the reverse strand, counting down.
CTGGACCATCGGTGCCGGCTTATTACGCAAGAAACCTTTCTTCCACGCACCGACAGCAGCCATCCCTGCTGCACCGATCCCTAACGCAGATCCGATAGCGGCAAACCCTAATGCGGCTATCGATCCAAGATCTTTAAATTGTGACATCATGCCTTCCATACCCACTCCTTTGTTTTTCTATTCTCTTGTTCTGAACACTCAGCTTTTCTTATTAAAAGGATCATACTTCATACCCGTCCACTCTATCCCCTGATGGCCTGAGAATTCGAGGATATTCAAACGGATCCCGTGCACCAACACAGCCATCAAACTAAGCACAATATTAAGCGTGTGACCCAACACCAGAATGAGCGCAGTCCCAAACCCGACCAGCACATTACCGAACCCCAACGTCGTTGCCGCAGAATTGAAAGACTCTGCCAGCGCGAGGCCTGCCGCGCCGACGGCAAAAAGACGTATATACGACACCAGATCAATAAAAACACCCATGATCCCAAGCAAGAGATCGCTTATCCCCATACCCGCGGCTTTTAAGATATTTTTATTCGGCTGATTAAAGAAGATCACAATACCAACACCTGTCCACAACATCGGCATCACAAAAGACGGGGCCGGGCGCTCTAGGATGATCTGCCCGCAAAGAAAATAAGCACTCCACAGAAGACAGATCCAGCCGACATCACCAAATGCTGCGATCGACGGAAGTTTACGCGCGCCGCGCCATAAATGCGCGACCGTCAAATGCGTGATCCCGATCATGAAACATAACAACTGCAAATTCTTGTCATTCGAAAGCCACGGCACCATGGGCTTCACCCATTGCCCAAAGAGTGACACGCCAAAGAACGTTCCTGTTGCCATTCCCCAGAGGATAGCGCATCCGCTTAAGATATACATGAGCCTGAACACCGACGGGTCTGTTCCCCGCGGCGCTTTCCGATGCGCGAACAACGTCACGGCCATGAACAAACAACCATATCCGGCGTCCCCGATCAAAATACCGAAGAACAAAGAAAAGAACACCAGAAAACACAGGCTCACATCAGATTCCCGGTAGCCAGGGATAATGTTCATGAACTCAAAGAGCGGCATAATGATACGCACCCACTCGGGGTTACGGAGCAGGGTCGGGACTTGATCGCCATCAGCAGGCTCTTCCACCAGAAGTCCCCAGCCATGTTTTTTAGCAGACGCTTCAAGCGCGGTCAATCTATCCTCAGGACAAAAACCCTTCAGCGCGGCGAGCTTTTCCTGCTTCATCATGCCTTCCGCTGTTTCTTCGAACGTGCGTTCCTGGGAAAGAACGCCTAAAGCCTTCTGCAACACAGGCCGATACGCCGAATATCCGGACATTTTTTTATCGATCACTTCCAAGGCCGCCTGATCCTCGCTGAGCGAACGCTTCATGCTGGAGACACTCTGCGCTGGAAGTTCATACGTCAAGGAAGATACCATAAGCACTTCACGTGAGAATACCAGCGCCCGTACTGTTTTCCCTGAGCGCGTCACAACCTCAACCGTCACAGCATCAGGCAATGCTTTAAGATCGCTCTCGCTGCCTTCAAAGAACGCAACATGAAAACCCTTTTTTCCTAAAGAGGCAATATCCTTGGGATCAAAATCCCCCCACCCTGCCCAACGCTCAAATGACGCTGTTGTTTTAAGGAGCCGCTCTTTGAGGCGATCTGCCTCAAGGGACAGTTCGATCATTTCTCTTGCCGCCGCTACACCGGTCTTGTTCTTATCAGCACCAGCGGCATCCGGGTATTTCTCAATGAAAGACAATGCCTTCTCAACTTCAGCAAAACGCTCTTTGACTTCCAACAGCCGTCCGCCTTTAGGTTCGCTAAAATGTTCAACGTGAAGCAGTCCCAACGAACGCAGTTCCTCAAGCGCAGGAACAGCCTCCTTCGCGACGACCAACACATGGATCTTTTTCATTTTAACGATCACAGGGACACCCTTTAATAATAAAACTACACCGCTGCCAGCGCCTCGGCATATTCAAGTTTCTTCTTCGCCACTTTCCCGATACCGACCGCGTTCGCCTGCTGGTCGCCCAAATAAATACGGATCACCCTGATATTCTCCAGGCATTCGGGGATCTTGACCTTTTCAAACAAATTAACACGTTGACTGGTGATACGCAGTTCGCGCTCCAAACGCTTTGCCTGCTCGACGAGAACAACCCGCTCGCATGAAACGCGCATGAACGCCCGAAGCGCCTCAAGTGCACGGTCCACCCACACCGGCATGGCATAAAAGTCATATTCCACGTCGGCGAACATGACATCCTTAAGGACAGGGATCGTTGTACCCGCCACGTTCTGCTGGTCCATCACGATCTTTGTCGGCACCACAAACCCTTCAAGGTCCATCTCCCGTTCACCCAACAGCCCGCTCCAACGATGGATATCAGCCTCGAGGGCGCGTGCACGTGCATCAACGCCTATCAATGCCTCCTGCACATCGCGGATCTTCATTTGCAACTGTTGTTTCTTAAGCTGAAGGGTAGGCAAATAGCGGCGAAACTGCGTTAAAGCATCACGCTGTTTCTTAAGCTCGCCCTTGGTCAACTTGATCTTGCCCATAATTTTCCTAAAACTACGCCTGCGCCTTTTGTTTCGGCCAATACTTCTCGATCAAAGACTCTTTCACCCCGACCTCGGTCACCGTAAAACAATCGGCCAGGATCTGCCACCCTAAGTCGAGCGCCGCTTCAAGCGGGATATTAACAGAAAGGTCCATCATCTCTCGTTCAAAACGCGCACCATATTTCAACAGCTTCTGATCCCACGCACTCATCTGAAAACCCATGGAACGCTTTTCCAGCGTCTCACGATAATCCGCAAAAAGCTGGATCATCCTGTCCATGATGGTGCGATGGTCCGGACGGGTCGTGCCGTTCACCTGCTGTTTCAGACGAGACAATGAACCAAACGGCTCAATGCGCCCGCCCTTGAGATAGAACTGCCCCTCGGTGATATAACCAGTATTGTCCGGCACCGGATGCGTTACATCATCGCCCGGCATGGTCGTGACTGCGAGGATCGTGATAGAACCAGCCCCGTTAAAATCAACCGCCTTCTCATAACGTGAAGCGAGCTGACTGTAAAGATCACCCGGATAACCGCGATTGGAGGGGATCTGTTCCATGGTGATCGCGATCTCCTTCATGGCATCCGCGAAATTCGTCATATCTGTCAACAAGACAAGCACACGCTTACCTTTAAGCGCGAACTGTTCCGCAACGGCAAGTGCCATATCCGGCACCAAAAGGCATTCTACCGTCGGGTCGGAAGCCGTATGCACGAACATGACCGAGCGCGATAATGCGCCCTCTTTCTCAAGCGTGTCACGAAAGAAAAGATAATCATCAAACTTAAGTCCCATGCCGCCGAGGATAATGATATCGACCTCAGCCTGCATCGCGATGCGCGCCAAAAGCTGATTATATGGTTCACCAGCGATCGAAAAGATCGGAAGTTTCTGCGACTCAACAAGCGTATTAAACACATCGATCATCGGAATACCGGTGCGCACCATGTTCTTAGGGATAATGCGCTTGGACGGATTGACCGACGGACCGCCGATCGGTGTCATGTTCTCGGTCAACCTCGGGCCATTGTCGCGCGGTGTGCCGTTACCGGTAAAAATGCGCCCCAAAAGATCATCGGAGAAAGAAACCTTCATCGGCTCTTTTAGGAAACGCACCTTGGCATCAGTCGTGATCCCGCGGCTTCCGGCAAGGACCTGAAGCGATACCTTACTGCCGTCAATGCGGATGACCTGTGCTAACGACACGCCCTGACGGGAGGTGACCTCTGCCAATTCCTTGTTGCCAACACCGTCGGCTTCAACTGTAATGACATCGCCTGCGATCTTGATCACTTCTGTATGGACTTTCTGCATAACAACCCTTCCTTAAGGCCTATATCTTGGAGATGATCTCACGTTCGATCTTGATAAAACCTTCGCTCTTGAATGCCTGGGCATTCCAGTTAATGAACATCTGATTTAATCCCTGAAAGAAACTCCTGGCTTCTTCTTTGGAGGCAAAAATAAACGCCTTATCAATGATGCGCTCGATCATGGCGAACACATAGCTCTGACGTTCGGAGGAAGTGACCTCATCAACTTTATCGAACGCATTTTGCTGAAGATAAACAGCATCGAAGAACTCGCCCTTCAAATAATCCAGGAAGTCGTTGATATGCGTTCCTTCTTCACCGACAACCTTCATCATTTGATTGACATCATTGGATTTCTTAAGGATCTGCCGCGCTTTTTCCACCTTCTCGGCCGCGATAAAGCTCGGATATTTGCTCCAGCTTTCCAACGGATCAATGGCCGGATAACGACGGGCATTCGCACGTGCGCGTGATAAGCCGTGAAACGCGCCAACGACCTTGAGGGTTGCCTGTGTGACAGGTTCTTCGAAGTTGCCGCCGGCAGGAGATACTGTTCCACCGATGGTCACCGACCCCATTTTTCCGTCACGTAAACGCACCAGCCCGGCGCGTTCATAAAAAGACGCAATGCGGCTTTCCAGATACGCGGGGAACGCTTCTTCACCCGGGATCTCCTCAAGACGACCCGACATTTCACGCATTGCCTGCGCCCAGCGTGAGGTAGAGTCTGCCAACAAAAGGACATTAAGCCCCATCTGCCTGTAATATTCCGCTAACGTCGCCGCCGTATAAACAGACGACTCACGCGCCGCCACCGGCATGGAGGAAGTATTGCAAATAATGACCGTACGGTCCATGAGCGTCTTGCCTGTACGCGGGTCGGTCAATTCAGGAAATTCTTTAAGCACTTCAACAACCTCACCCGCGCGCTCGCCGCACGCCGCGATGATGACCACATCCACCTCTGAATGACGGCTTAATTTATGCTGTAACACCGTCTTGCCCGCGCCGAAAGGCCCGGGCGTACAAAATGTACCGCCGATCGCAACAGGGACAAGCGTATCAATGATACGGGTCTTCGTGATCATCGGCTGGGTTGGCTTGATCTTCTCTACATATGCTTTGATCGGGATCTTTACCGGCCAGACCTGTACCATGCTGACATCCACCACCACACCTTGCTCATCCTTGATCCGCGCGATCATGGTCTTTAACGTATATTTCCCCTTAGGAACGATCTCGATGATCTCCCATTCACCCTCGAGCTGGAACGGCACCATGATGGCATGCGCGAACATTTTTTCCGGAACGGTCCCAAGCTTGTCACCTGCCTGTACTTTATCGCCTATCTTCTTAAGCGGCGTGAATTCCCATTCAGAACTATAGTCAAGAGCTTCAAGATACGCGCCGCGCTTAAGAAAAAACCCGTGCTGCTTGGCAAGGTCCTCGAGCGGGTTCTGAAGCCCGTCATAAACCTCGCCCAATAAACCCGGCCCTAGTTCTACACTAAGAAGGTCATCCGAGAACTCGACCATTTCTCCGACCTTAACGCCTACGGTATCTTCGAACACCTGCAGGTCACACGTCTTTCCCTTAACGCGGATCACTTCCGCCTT
>DYQZ01000069.1 GCA_020719005.1 Candidatus Omnitrophus sp. | reverse complement strand
CTCTTTTTCTGATAAATAATACTATAAATGGCTTCTGTGATCGGCATATCGATCTTGAGCTTCTTCGCCAGCCGATGAACCGCTTTTGCAGTAGGCACTCCCTCAGCCACAGAATCCATGCTTCCTAATATCTCGTCAATGGTCTTGCCGCGGCCTAATGCTTCACCGACAGTGCGGTTGCGGCTATTAGGACTAAAACATGTCGTTGCCAGATCCCCTAAACCGGCTAACCCCGCAAAGGTCCCTGGTTTGGCCTTTAGCGCCCTACCTAAACGTGTTATTTCCGCAAGACCGCGCGTCAATAAAGCAGCTTTGGTATTCGTACCAAGCCCTAAGCCATCACAAACACCACACGCCAGCGCGATCACGTTCTTGATACTGCCGCAGATCTCAACGCCCAGCACATCATTGTTCGTATAAAGACGGAAATAATCACAACTGAAGATAGCTTGAAGCTCATCGGCAAGACGGGTATTCTTCGAGGCGATCACCGCCGTGGTCGGAATTTTTCTGGCCACTTCAATAGCGATCGTCGGGCCTGATAATACTGCCAGAGGCACTTTGCCAAGCTCCTTGATCACAAGGTCTGACATCGTGTCGAACGTCTTAAGATCGATCCCCTTGGTAACACTCACGAACGATTTACCGGTGTAGTCTGTTTTCTTGATCTTCTTTACAACAGCTCCGAGGAATTGCGATGGAACAGCAAGAACGATAATGTCCGCCTGTGCAATCACTATATCAAGGTCAGTCGAAAAGCTAATAGCAGCCGGGATAGTGATGCCGGAAAGGAATTTACGGTTTATCCTCGTCGCAGCAACTTCTTTTACATACTCAGGAAAAGCTCCCCAGATCGTGACCGGAAATGCTTTCTCATTAAGGACAAGCGCAAGCGTTGTCCCCCAAGCCCCGTCGCCAATGATCGCAATATTTTTCTTGGTATGTTTCATATAAAGATCCTTTTAACGCCAGACAAAGATCTCGCGCAAGATCTCCCAATAATAAGCAGCGCCCCACTTAAGGACCTGAAGTTTGCGTTCACCGCCCTCACGTTTTGGTTCATCGCCGGGGATATCCGCCAGCTTTAATCTGCGTTTAGCTGCGCGAATGGACAACAAAGGCTCCCAGCTGATCTTCGTGTGAAAAAGTTTTTCTTCCAATTCAAAAGAACTATCTTTATCGAGCTCAAGCTCTTGAATAAGGTTTTTGCGGTAAATACGGTAGATCACCATTGCGTCGGTATAACGCGCACGATGAAAGAAATTAATAGAACCCGTAAAAAGCCAATTACCAAACCCCGTCACCGCATCGTCGTCATAACTTTTCGCACCCGGCGCATAACGCGAGACGATGACCATGTCAAAACCTTCTTTATACTTGGCGATACAGGGGGCCAATAATTCAGGGATAGAATTACCATCGGGAGAGAACGTCAGGATCGCATCCCCTTTGATATGAGGCAACGCATCCATATAAGCGCCGCGGATACCAGGCGTTTCCTGGATCACCACATCATACCCCATCTCGCGGGCAACCTCGACCGTCTTGTCTTTTGACTTACCATCGACGACCAGGATCTGTTCAAACAGACTACGATCCACCTTCGGCATTACCGTGCGCATACCGACTTCTTCATTCAATGTAGGGATAAGGAGCGTGACTTTCATGACATGTGTTTTCAGATCGAAGGATCGTTATAAAGAAAGCGAGGGACGGGAATCGAACCCGCGTGACCAGCTTGGAAGGCTAGCATTCTACCATTGAACTACCCTCGCAAAGAGCAGCAAAAATACACTATAAAACTGCTTGAATATAACTTAAGGCGGGACGAGAGTCAAGAGAGATGAGAAAAACCTCCACTACCCCTTTTCATCCACCCTGATCGGCAATATCACAAAAGACCGACCTTGATGGTATAACCTTTTTTGAATTGAGAAGACGGTGTGATTATGCAACCACTGTGTTATAAATGTTTCGCGCGGGAAAACAAGCTGGCCGCCGAAATATACCACACCAGGAAGGCGCTTGCTTAAAACCTCTGCCGTTTTCTCCACTTCATCAACCACATCGATACCAAAACACGCGATCGCTTCAGCGTAATACCCTTGTCCCCGCATGAATTGCACATATTTATCAAGGTCTTCTTTCACCGACATCTTGAGATCTTCCACCGCCTCCACCCCTTTAAAGTTGCCCGCATCAACAACGCCCACTTGAAGAAAGACAAAATTCTTAAAACCGATCCCGAAATTGCGGATAACCCCCATGAGCGTATGCAACCCTAAACCATTGAACCCGTTCACTAAAATAACAGCTGTCTGGGCTTTCGGATCAACAGCCCCTGTCGCCTGGGTATTGTTTTTAACCGTGATCGCCACTGTTTCAACCAGGATATTAAGCCTTCTTAATAAAACCAGAGTATCCCGATAATGGGCACGAATAAAAAGCGCTATCAAAACGAGTGCAGCCGTAATAAGTAAAGTCACCCAACCGCCTTCATTGAATTTTAGAATGATCATCGTAAGCAAAATAGACGCTGTCAGCACAAACCCAACACCATTGATCAACATTCTATTGAACCATTTCTTTTCTTCCTTACGAACAGCCCACCAGTGGCGGATCATGCCAGCTTGAGAAAGACAGAACGTAATAAAAACGTTAATACTATATAAAACAACCAGCAAATGGATCGATCCTTTTGTAAAGAACACCGTCGCAAGCGCGGCAACACCCATCAAAAGAATGCCGTTCTGGGTCACAAGCCTGTCACTGAGGCTTGAAAATCTTGTCGGAGCCCAGCGGTCAAGTGCCATATTCGACAATACTCTTGGACCGTCGAGAAATCCCGCTTGTGCCGCCACAAAAAGAAGCATGGCTTCTGAAACAAGCGTCACTAGCAAAAACACATGCCCCCACGGCCCCCAAGAAGAAGTGATATTCTCAAGCAAAACCGCATTCAATGTCTTTCCATCAACATGCTGAACATTAAAGAGCAGATACGCGATCATCAGACCCGCGACAGTCACAGCGAGCGAGATCGACATATACTGCATGGTCTTCTTTCCCGTCGCTACCTTTGGGTCGCGCAGGATCGGAAGGCCGTTAGAAACAGCCTCGATCCCGGTGAATGTTCCGGCACCTAAACTATAAGCCCGCAAGATCAGGAAAAACACACCAAACCACCCTATCTCTAAACTAAGAGAGCGGACTTCTCCTACTCCGGCGCTCACCACCTGAGGGACTTGGCCAAGATGGGTGATCAAGGCATAAACGATCACGATAATATGCGTCAGAACAAAGACCATGAAGACCGGTGTTAAAGGAATAACCGTTTCTTTCACACCGCGCATGTTCATCAGCGTCAGGAGCAGAACACCGACCAAAGAACACGGCAACAGATATGGATGCCAACTCGCGGGGAGAAAACTAAACAACGCGGCCATACCGGTGACGATAGAAATAGCGATAGTAAGCACATAATCAATAAGCAGCGCACATCCCGAAACCATCCCGAGAGTCGGATTGAGAAGTTTGCTCGCAACAAGATAGCCGCCACCGCCTGAAGGAAAAAGTTCAATGATCTGAGAATAGCTGGCGCTGATAATAAGAACGGTAAGCGCGGTGAGAGCCGCGACAAATATCCCTAAATAAACATGGCCGTGCAAAGCCAGAAAAGCCTCTTCAGGACCGTAACAGGATGAGGAAAGACCATCCGCGCCCAGACCTACCCAAGCCAGGACGGCAATGAGTGAAAGATGATGAAAGACGTTTTTGTCTTGCGGATCTTTTGGTTTACCAATAACAACGTTTTTAATGCTTCTGATCAATGACATGTTTTCTTTTCTCCTCTGTGCACAAAAAAACCAAGAGCTCACCCTTGGTTTTTTCACCGTGTGTGTGAGCTGACGAGGTTAGCTGACGGGCTCGGATAAGTGCGATCCTAATCCTTTGAAAGGATATTAGCCCCTTAGGCCTATTGGCCCAACGTTGGTTCCCCCGCTCTTTTCCCGCCCGAAAGATCAATCGCGGAAAAAGATTAAGCGTTTATTAAGAGAAAAGCGTACTCCTTCTGGGGGAGAATGTCAATATTCAGATGTTGAAAGGCGGGGCTTCTGCAGATCGATACAACGGACAAGATCTTTTCGGAACACTCTTTCTATCCTCACAACCGTTCTGGATGATGCTTAACAACCTCACCTTTGACCATATAAACAACGTCTTCGGATATATTGGTCGCGTGATCACAGATACGCTCCAAGTGACGCGCAATAAGGATAAGAGGAACGGCGCGAGGGGCAACTGATCCATCCTTGACGATATACCCATTGATCACTTCCTGTTCGATATGCCGTTTAAGATCATCAGCCTCGCTATCCATTAAAATAACACTCTTGGCAAGCTCTCCGTCTCGATTAATAAAAGAGTCGATCGAGGTCTTCACCATTTTCTGCGCGATCACCGACAGGCGCGGAATATCCACCAGGGGCTTTAAAAGCGGCTTATCAACGATCTCAAGGACCCGCTCGGAAACGTCCACTGCGAGATCTGCGATCCTCTCGAGTTCCGCGTTCAATCTCATTCCTGTTGCAATAAAACGAAGATCCATGGCCATCGGCTGGTGCCGCGCGATCAGATCAAGACATTTCTCGTCGATAATGATCTCCAATTCATCGACCCGCGCGTCCTGATCAATAACAGTCTGTGCAAGACCACGGTCTTGTGAACGCAGAGCTTCAATAGAACGGGCGATCGCCTCTTCCGCGAATGCGCCCATTTTAAGGATGTCCTGGTTCAGATCTCTTAACTCTTCATCGAAATGTCTTTCCATATCGTCTCTTTTCTTTAACCGTATCTACCTGTAATATAATCTTCAGTGCGCTTATCTCTAGGCGCTGTAAAGATGTCTTTGGTCTTCCCGAATTCAACCAATTCTCCCAAAAGCATAAATCCCGTATCATCAGAAATACGCGCCGCCTGTTTCACATTATTGGTCACGAGAACGATCGTGTACTTTTCCTTAAGCTTCAGCATCGTCTCTTCAACCCTTGCTGTTGAGATCGGATCAAGCCCCGAGCAAGGCTCATCGAAAAGAACCACATCGGGCTTGACCGCGAGGGTCCTGGCAATACACAACCGCTGCTGCTGCCCGCCTGATAACTTGAACGCAGATTCAGAAAGACGGTCTTTCACCTCATCCCAGATATGCCCCTCTTTCAGCGCTTCCTCGACGCGCGGCGCCAACTGCTTCTTATCCTTGACCCCCTGCATTTTTATCCCGTAAGCCACGTTATCAAATATGGATAGCGGCAAAGGAAGCGGCAGTGCAAAAACCATACCCACCTTACGCCTGAGCAATTCAACATCTATCTTGAGAATATCTTTGTCTTCAAAAAGGACCGCCCCCTTCATCTTCAGATGAGTATTAAGAGCGTTCAACTGGTTCAAGGTTCTCAGGAAAGTAGTCTTGCCGCTATTGGAAGGCCCGATCACACTCAGGATCTCATGAGCCTGAATATCAAGACTCACGTTCTTAAGCGCCTGAGCTGATCCAAACCAAATATTAAGGTCTTTGATCGAGAACTTTACCATTTCTTGTTCTTCCTCAACTTCGAACGGATAATGATCGCAACAAGATTCATCAGAAGCACCAACAGCAAAAGAACGAGGGCAGTCCCATACCTTGTCTTCTCGTCGACATTCGGGACTTGTGTCGAAAGAACATACAAATGATACGGCAGCGCCATGACCTGGTCAAAGATCGACCCGGGAAGTTGTGGAAGATAGAACGCCGCAACAGTAAAAAGGATCGGTGCCGTCTCTCCTGCGGCTCTTCCCAGACCTAAGATCGTGCCTGTTAAAATGCCTGGGACCGCATTAGGCAAGACGATATGACGTATCGTCTGCCACTTGCTTGCACCCAATGATAAACTGACCTCACGAAAAGAATCCGGTACGCTTTCCAGCGCTTCGCGGGAAGATGTAATGATGATCGGCAGGATCATGATCCCCAGCGTCAATGCACCAGAAAGGATCGACGCGCCAAACTTGAAAAAAACCACAAAGAGCGCCAGACCAAAAAGCCCGTAGACCACCGACGGCACACCGGAAAGATTGATGATCGCCAGCTTTATGATCCTGGAAAGGACATTCTCCTTGGAATATTCGCTCAAATAAATAGCGGCCAAAAGCCCGATAGGCAAAGCAAAAATAATAGCACCACCGACCAGATAAGCTGTCCCCACAATTGCCGGAAAAATACCACCGGCACGCATGCCCTGACGAGGGATATCCGTAAGAAACTGCCAATTGATGGCCGGCAACCCTTTCTGAATAATAATGACCACAATAAGGCCGACAGGAACCACGATCAGGAGTGTGGCCATCAAGAGGAGGAAGAATGCGATCTTCTGTGTTAAATGTGGATTTCGTTTCATTGTTTCTTATGTAAGAACAAGTCCGCTGTAACGTTAATAATAAAACTGATAATAAAAAGAACAATGCCGATCGCGAATAACGCAAAATAATGTTCGCCCCCGACAACAGCCTCCCCCATCTCAGCGGCAACAGTAGCTGTCAATGTCCTGACCGGTACCAGAATGCTTTGCGGCATCACGGCCGCATTGCCTGTGATCATCATGACCGCCATGGTCTCACCAATGACGCGCCCGATCCCAAGCATGACCGCCGCCAAAATACCGCTCGAAGCGGCGGGAAGAAGCACACGCCAGATCGTCTGCCAATGCGTCGCACCCAAGGCAAAAGCACCTTCTTTATAATTCTTCGGCACAGAATAAAGAGCATCCTCCGCGATCGAGACGATCGTCGGCATGGCCATGAAAGCAAGCATGATCGATCCTGAGAAAGCGGTCAGCCCCGTCGACAAATGAAATACATTCTTGACCAGCGGAACCAGCGTCACCATGCCGATGAACCCCAAGAC
>DYQZ01000068.1 GCA_020719005.1 Candidatus Omnitrophus sp. | reverse complement strand
CTTAACGCTTTTTCCCGCCGGGTCTTTCTCCACAATATCAAAGAAAAGATGGGTAGAGCTCTTATAACGATCAAGACCGTTGATCTCACCGCAGACCCACATGGTCCTCGGGAAACCGGCGTCGATCACGTCTTTGATCAAGGTATTTAATTCTGATACGGTCAAATGTTCAGGCAGCATTAAGCAGAACTCTCATTGTTTTCTGGGCGGCCATCATGACGGGACGCAGTGTTTTAAAAAGCTCTTCTACTTTTTCTTTCTTCTGATGAAGGACTTCAGCGTTCGCGCGGGTCTTTTGCTCGGCGCTTTTATAGGACCCTTCTTCAAAATCTTTCGCGTCTTTGAGCGCCCTGTTGAACGCTTCAATGCCTTGTCGATACGCGCATATCTCCGCCGGAAGGTTTACTCCAGACATGCTGATCACGCGCTGGATCTCTAGTGTATCAAAGGATTCCGTAATGAACTGCCGCTGTTCAACTACAAAGAACCGCTCAACATTCGTGTTCATTTCCTCCCAACACCTGAATAAAAGCCCTTCCTGCTGTCGCGGTTTTCGAAAAGGCAAGAACGATAAAAGACGGGTCAACATCCTTATTTCACCCAAAGCGGATCATTTTGATAGATCCCGACGAGCTCGGCCTTGGCGATCAACCGGCCCTTCATCAGTTTTTCAAGTGTATCCTTGGTCATGCCGACCGTCGCCTCCGGCAAAAAAGCATTAAGTGCATACAGCGTGAACACATAATGATGCGGCTTCTCGTCCGGCGGACAAGGCCCTCCATAATAGAAATTACCAAAATCATTGAGCGCTTCAGCCCCCGGGATCTTTCCCGCAAGGATCTCTGTTGTCGTTGGATCAATATTGAACACAACCCAGTGCACCCAAGAGCCGCCAACACCATCGGGATCGTGCACGGTCAAAGCCATGACTTTTGTTCCTTCAGGGACATTCTCGATCAATAACGGCGGATTGATATCCGCACCGCGGCAGGTATAACGATCAGGGATAGTCTCCCCGTCTTTAAAAGCAGAACTTATTAAATGAAATGACGTGTCTTTAACAACAGCAGAAGAATTGAGGGGAACAAAAAGTGCCCCTGTCATGAAGCCACAACAACATAGGAATATACGTGTGAAAGACATAGCTTATTATACTTAAAAGAAGCCCTGAAAAGGAAGCGATTATATGTTCTTTTTTCACCACCAGCCTAGAGGCTCAATTCAATACCCACGGGACAATGGTCGGACCCTTGAACACTTTTAAGGATAAAAGCCTTTTTAAGACGAGTCAACAGCCCTTGATCGATCAGGAAATAATCAATACGCCAGCCGATATCCCGTGCGCGTGCTGACGTCTTATAATCCCACCACGAATAATGACCAGGCTCTTTGATAAGATGACGGAACGTATCCACATAACCAAGTTTTAAGAACGACGTCACCCAGGCCCTCTCTTCGGGAAGGAATCCTGTATTTTTCTGGTTCTCTTTCGGCCGCGCCAGATCGATCTCTTCGTGGGCCGTGTTCACATCGCCGCATACAATGATATGCTTGCCCTGCTTGCGCAGCGCCTCTGCCTTTTTCTCGAACTGGGCGTAGAAAGCCATTTTATAAGGAACACGCTTATTCCCTGAACTGCCGTTCGGGAAATAAATATTAAAAAGAACAAAAGGACCATAATCAGCAAGGATCACCCGCCCCTCGCTGTCAAACTCATCTTTGCCAATACCATATTCAACAGACAAAGGTTTCTGTTTCGTATAAAGCGCCGTCCCGCTATAACCCTTCTTCTCGGCGGAACACCAAAAAGAATGATAACCTTTGACATTGACGAGCGCCTCATCAAGCTGCTCCTTCTCTGCCTTTGTTTCCTGCAGGCAAAGCAGATCAGGGTCTTCCTTGGCAAACCATTCAAGGAACCCCTTTTTCTGTATCGCCCGAATACCGTTAACATTCCAACTAATGAAGTGCATATTTACGCAGGTTTATTGCGGTGTAGTTTGGCAAATCCGCCGAGGACGCTCTCAAGAAGCTGGCTCCACATCACTTTATACTGCTCATCAAAATAAACCGTGTCATCGACCTGTGATCCGTCGACTTTCCCAACCACCACACCCGTTAAATACTGAATAGGTGATCCCTGTGTGGCAGCCACAGGCTTTGACCAGCGGACCTCTCCCTCCATATAAATAATACCATTACTCTTGGGAAGATGCAGTTCGATCCACAGGCGGTCACCTGTCTTTAATTCTTTGGGGGATTCAAAACATAGACCGTTGACTGAAATATCTTTTGAAAATCCGATATAAGGCTGGTCGTGGGCGGAGGCGGCTTCCCGTTGAAGTTTAAAATCAACTTCCGCACGGAAATCATAAGGCGCGCGAAAAGAAACTTTTGCATCGGTCTCAAAACGGGGATATTTACGCTGAACCTGTTTGACTGCCATAAACCTCCTTACGCGAGTAGAAGTATATTATCCGATAATCCTGCCTAAAAAGAAAGTTAAAAGAATAACGCCACGTCATGTCGAGCGAAGCGAGACATCGCCGAGCTTCTGATGCGATCCATCACTGCGTTTGGGATGACCTTACTTGCCTCTAAAATCTGGTCGCCAGGAAATGAACAAAGGCAGTTACAACACGGCTGGTCTTAGCATCTAGTGTTTCGGCATATTTGCCATTACTGTATTGAATGATCCCGAGAGAATTCACGTTCTCACCCGGCAATGTGGTGACCGGAAGAGGGGCCGAGAACATCCCCATATATTTGGCGTAAGTATGCAGTGCCGCCAAACAAAGATCCCCGCCGCCTTCCGTATTGCCGGCGGAGGCGAACGCCGCGAATTTCTTTCCAACAAGCTGTCCTTTGAACCAGACGCCGCCCGTTGAATCCATGAACGCTTTCATTTGAGCGCTCACATTACCAAAATACGTCGGACTGCCCATGAGGATCATATCCGCGTTCAAAAGGTCATTAGGCTTTGCTTCCGGCAACGCACGCATGGCTGATAACACTTCCCTGGCCTTATCAGAAAGGTCGGGCTTTTCCGTCCACGACGGGTCAGCCACACGCAGTAGCGATACCTCCCGTCCCGCTTTCAAGAACTCTTCCTGAAATGCCTTGGCCGTAAGATACGTATTCCCGCACACAGAATGGATCACAATAACAATTTTCATTTAACGACTCCCGCAAAACCCATGAATGCCATTGACAAAAGTCCCGCCGTGATCAGTGATATCGGAACACCCTTCAATGCTTCAGGAATATCCGAGAGCTCCATCCGTTCACGAACGCCTGCAAAAAGAAGAAGGGCAAATGAAAAACCCGCGCCATTGGCCACGGCGAACACAATGGCCTTGGCCAACGTCATATTATTTTGAACAACCAAAAGAGCCACTCCGAGGATGGTGCAGTTCGTCGTAATAAGCGGCAAATAAACACCCAACGCCTGATACAGCGCAGGGCTGACCTTCTTTAAAATGATCTCTACGATCTGCACCAGCGCCGCGATCACCAGGATATAAATGATCGTCTGCAAAAAAGGGACTTTTAAAGGAACCAGTACATACTGGTTGATCAAGAAAGTAACGGTCGTCGAAAGGGTCATCACAAAGATAACACCGCCCGACATCCCAAGTGCACTTGAGAACTTGTTCGACACGCCGAGGAACGGGCATATCCCGAGGAAGCGGGTCAAGACGATATTGTTCACAAAGACCGCTGAAATGATGATGAGTATATATTCCATGGTCATCTACCTGCCAATTTTCTGTTAATACCATTGACCAACGCGATCAGAAATCCGAGGCAAATGAACGCTCCGGGCGCCAAAACGAACATCAACATGCCGTCCCCCGTGATGAATTTATGCCCGAAGAACGATCCACTACCCAACAGTTCGCGCACAACACCCATCACCAGAAGCGCCAGTGTAAAACCAAGCCCCATCCCCGTGCCATCAATGATCGACGGAAGGACTGCATTCTTCGCGGCATAACTTTCAGCGCGGCCAAGGATAATGCAATTAACAACGATAAGCGGGATAAAAATGCCAAGCGTTGCATGCAAGGCGGGTGTATACGCCGCCATCAGAAGGTCCACGATCGTCACGAACGCCGCGATCACTACGATATAACACGGAATGCGCACTTTATCCGGAATAAGGTCCTTGATCATCGCGATCGCCGCGTTCGAACAAATAAGAACGAACGTCGTTGCCAATCCCATCCCGATGCCACTTACCGCTGACGTTGTTACCGCCAACGTCGGACAAGTCCCCAATACCAGGACCAAAATAGGATTTTCGCGTAAGAAACCTTTTAGAAAATTAGCCCGCTGGTTCATTTGAGCACCTTCTTAACAGCTTCATATGCCGTCGCAAGCGCTTCGCAATAAGCACGGGAACTCACGGTCGCAGATGTGATGGCATCCACATCCCCGCCGTCTTTCTTCACCTTGAGCTGGAACGTCTTGGGGTCTTTTCCTTTGAACTGCAACGGGAAGTCTGATTGGGACGCAGCCATTTTAGAACCTAATCCAGGCGTCTCTTTATGATCAGTCACAAGCGCATTATAAATAGAACCATCCGGCAGGAACCCGGCGAGCACACTCACTTTGCCGCCATAACCCCGCATGCTGAAAGTGTCGACGGCAATACCCACAAGCTTCCCGTCTTTCTTCCCTGGATAAAAGACAAGGTTGCCTTTCTCGGTCGAGACAATATACTTTTCAGCAAAAGGATCATTATTGAAATCGGGCAGAACATTCTCAAAGGCAGACACTTTTCCTACTGTCTTTGCCAGTGCGATCTTGTCTTTCGTCAGGATATAAACACCGCCCAGCGCCACCGCAGAAATAAACGAACACAAAAACAAAGCCAGCACCATATTCAAGAATGTCGACGGGGTCTTTGCCATATTATTTCTTTCCTTCTCCAAAACGATAGGGTTTGAACGCTTTATCGATCAACGGGACGAACGCATTCATGATCAGGATCGCAAAGGAAACTCCCTCGGGATACGCACCAAAGACACGGATCAGGATCGTTAAAAGACCGATACAGGCCGCGTAGAGCATCATGCCTTTATAACTCATGGGAGACGTTGTATAGTCTGTTGCCATGAAAATAGCTCCGAGAAACATGCCGCCGGTCATCATGTGAAATAACGGTGATGGATGGCTTTGAGGTGCCAGCAAAAACAATACCCCAGCGAACAAGAAAGCAAAGACTATCGTCACAAGTGGGATATGCCATGTGATGACCTTACGCCATAACAGATAAACAAACCCGATCAGCAATGCCGCAACCGAAACCTCGCCAATACATCCGCCTCGGTTACCGATAAAAAGATCCCAATAGGACGGGACTTGCACCATTACCTGCGGCAGGGTTTCGCCCATCTTGATGCCCTCTTTCATGATCGCAAGAGGCGTTGCGCCGGTCATAGCGTCAACAGAAGCAAAATTACTCAAAGCCCCCGGCTTAGGCCAGGACGTCATCGCCACAGGGAATGATGTTAACAAAAAGACACGGCCGATGAGCGCGGGATTAAAAGGATTCTGCCCCAGCCCGCCATAACACATCTTCGCAACCCCGATCGAGACAAGCGCCCCCAGCACCACCATCCATAACGGAAGTCCCGCCGGAAGATTAAAAGCCAACAGCACGCCTGTCACGACCGCGGAAAGATCGCCTACCGTGGTCGTTCTTTTAAAAACAAATCGCTGAAGAAGATGTTCTATCACGACACACGACAAGACCGACGTCGCAGTGACCACGAGCACTCTGCTGCCAAAGAAATAAAGACCGGCCAAAAACGCAGGCGTGAGCGCGATGAGCACATCCTTCATGATCCCCTGCGTTGAAAAAGGACTCGTCGCATGCGGCGCTACAGAAACGGTCAGAAGCTGTTTCGTCATACGTTCCCCGCGGCTGTTCGTTTTTTCATGTTCTCCAACACCTTGATCTTCCCTATCTTAATGTGATCTGCGAGCGGCCGGTTCGCAGGACAAATATACGCACAACAACCGCAGTCACAACAGCTCATGATCTTTTCTTCTTCCGCCCGGTCGTAGTTCCCGCACTCGCTAAGCCCAGCCACCAGATAAGGCTCAAGGCCAAGGGGACAAACATTCACACATTTACCGCAACGGATACAATTGGTAAGCGGCCCTCGAAACCCGTCCTGACCCGCGTAGATCACGATACCCGAAACCCCTTTTGTCACCGGCGCATCAAGGTCCGTCAACGCACGTCCCATCATCGGACCGCCAACCGTAACCTTGGTCGCATCTTCAGGAAGACCGCCCGCAGCCTCGATCAAATAACGCATCGAGGTGCCTAAGCGCACCCTGAAATTCCCAGGATGTTTCACTGACTTTCCCGTCACAGTCACAACACGCTCAATGAGCGGTTTATTTTTTTGGACCGCATCATATACCGCAGCGGCCGTTGATATATTAATGACCACAGCTCCCACATCAATGGGAAGCCCCCGGGGCGCGGGCGGGATCTCACGCCCGATCAAAGCCTTCACCAACTGCCGTTCGCCGCCCTGCGGATAAAGCATCTTAAGTTCAACAACCCTGATCCCCGTCTCACTCTTGATACATTTCAACAGAATGTCGATCGCATCTTTCTTATTGGCCTCGACCCCGATGACCGCTTTCTTAATGTTCATTGCCTGCATGAGAAGCCTTATACCGACAATGATCTCAGCCGCCCGCTCGACCATGACCCGATGGTCAGCCGTAAGATATGGTTCACATTCAGCCCCGTTGATCAAAAGGAATTCAGGTGTCGTCTTACCAACAGCAAGTTTAACATGCGTCGGAAAAGCCGCACCACCAAGACCAACAATCCCCGCAGTCTTGATCTTTTCAACGATCTTCTCCACAGAAAGAAGGATCTCTTCCTTAAGCGCTAACGAGCGATCGATCTCA
>DYQZ01000067.1 GCA_020719005.1 Candidatus Omnitrophus sp. | reverse complement strand
CTGTGGCTGGCCCGCACCCCTATCCTTATATGGTGCGTGAATTTCAGTCGGTGATCGGGCAAGAGGCGCGTAAACAATTTCTAGCAAAAGAGAAGAAACTGCCCGACTATTTGATGGCATGTGTGGGCGGCGGGTCGAACGCGATCGGGCTTTTCTATCCTTTTGCTCAGGATAAAAGTGTCAGGATCATCGGCGTTGAGGCCGCGGGTCACGGCTTGCATACAGATCAGCACTCGGCGGCGTTGTGTAAAGGCGAGCCCGGCGTGCTTCATGGATGCAAGAGCAGTCTTTTAATGGACGATGATGGTCAGATCAAGATCGCACATTCGATCGCGGCAGGGCTTGATTATCCCGGGGTTGGCCCGGAGCATGCGTATTTCAAAGAGATCGGACGTGCTGATTATGTAGGTGTTAATGATGAAGAGGCCCTTGGGGCATTAAAACTTTTAGCGCAGACCGAAGGCATCATTCCAGCGCTCGAATCTTCACATGCATTAGCGTATCTACCCAAACTTGCACGTCAGGTAAAGGGAAAGAAGTCAGTCATTGTCTGCCTTTCCGGCCGCGGTGATAAAGATATGAATACGATCAAGGAGCTTTTATTCCCATGAACAGGATCGATCAGAAATTCAACACATTACGTAAAGCCGGCAAGAAAGCCTTCATTGCTTTTATTACCGCCGGAGATCCTTCTCTTAAAGCCACAGAAGAATTAGTGCTCGCTATCGAAAAAGCGGGTGCGGATATCATAGAACTCGGGGTACCTTTCTCAGATCCGATGGCTGATGGCCCGACGATCCAGAGTGCGTCTTTTTGCTCACTTCAAAACGGAACGACCTTAAAGAAGATTTTAGCTACTGTCCGTAATATCCGTCGTCATACAGACATACCGATCGCGCTCATGTCCTACTACAATCCTGTCTTCCATTTTGGAGAGAAGAAGTTCGTGGATGAGGCTGTGGTGGCTGGGGTGGACGGTGTTATTATCCCTGATCTTCCGGTCGATGAAGCAGGAAGCTTGCGGGCATTTGCCCTTGAGTCAGGGCTTGCGACTGTTTTCTTTTTAGCGCCAACGACCGAAAAAGACCGTGTGCCTGCGATCATGAAGGCATCAACGGGTTTTGTTTATTTTGTTTCAGTCGCTGGTGTAACAGGTGGGGAACAAAAGATATCCTCTGATATTGCCCGTCAGGTGCGTCTTGCTAAAACATTATCTGATAAGCCGATCTGTGTTGGTTTTGGTGTTTCGACACCCGAACAGGTCAGGGCAATGGGGCAGTTCGCAGACGGCGTTATCGTCGGGAGCGCTATTGTTAAAGAGATCCAGAAACATGTTACGTCTAAAGATATGCCCCTTCGCGTAGCGGCACTTGTTAGACGTCTAGCGGCACCGTTGAAATAATGTACAAGAAATCCATTCTCTCTAATAAATTACGGATCATTTCTAACGAGCTTAAAGACCGCGGTAGTGTGTCCATTGGTATCTGGACAGGGGTCGGCGGCCGATTTGAGTCGGATGAGAACAAAGGTGCGGCCCATTTTCTGGAGCACATCCTTTTTCGCGGTTCGCTTAAATATTCCTGTACTGACATCAAAGGCACCATCGAAGGCGTGGGCGGAACGCTTAATGCGTTCACCGGTGAAGAACAGACCTGTTATTACGCCAAGGTTCCTGCCAAACATTTTGAGATCACACTCGATATCCTTTCGGACATGGTCTTCTTTCCGCTTATCCAAAAGAACGATCTAGAGCGTGAGCGCACGATCATCCTTGAAGAGATCAAGATGTACCGCGACCGTCCTCAGTCGTATGTGATGGAACTTCTCGACGGGCTTGTGTGGCCTGGGCATCCTCTTGGACAAAGCCTGGCCGGCACCAAAGACTCGGTGGGGGCGATGTCGCAGTCACAGCTCAGGACCTTCCATCGCCAGTATTATTCTCCTGATAATGTGGTTGTTTCTGTGTGCGGCAATTTTGATCATGAAGGAGTGGGCGAATTTCTAGAGCAGAAGCTGGGTAATTTTGAGAACCATGACCGTCCGGTCTATATTCCATATAAAGGGGAACAGAAAAAGCCGCGCCTGAAATTATTTAAAAAAGCGATCGAACAAAGCCATATTGCGCTGGCTGTGCCGTCATTTAAATGCGATCACCCTGACGTGTATGTATTGGCTGTATTGAATGTTATCTTAGGCGGGAACATGTCAAGCCGTCTCTTTGATGAGCTTCGTGAAAAACGCGGTCTGGCGTACTCGATTTATAGTGGCACAAAGTCTTATGATGATACGGGCGCTTTCTTGGTCAAAGCAGGTGTGGATAATACCAAACTGCTGGAGGCTGTTGAACTTATTCTAAAGATCCTCCGTCAGGTCCGCCGTAATGGTGTGCGTGAAAAGGAGTTTGTGCGGGCTCGTGAATATTTCCTGGGCCAGTTCGTTCTGGGGTTGGAAGATACGATGGAGCATATGATGTGGATCGGGGAATCAATGCTCGAACGCGACCGCATCCGCACTATCGGAGAGGTGGTCTATAAGATCAACAGCATCACCCTCGAGGATATTCAAAGGGTCGCTTCCGATCTTCTTAAAGACAAGCGCATGAATTTGGCCGTGGTCGGGCCTTTGAAAGCAGAACAGGAAAAAGAATTGAAGCGGATGATGGGCATTGTTTCTTCTGAGGAAGCTCAAGTCTCTTAATTTAAATTGACACGCAAAATTTTCTTAGGTACACTCTCTTTTATATTTAAACAGCTCAAGGAGGCTACATGGAAAAGTTATCTTTTTATGATGTGAAGTCCAAGAAGAAGTTTGATTCCGATCAGTACACGGTCCAGGAGAAGAGCGGTCGTTTCTTCGCCGTGACAAAGTCCCCGAATGGTCCTCATGATTGCTGGCGCGTGCTCGGCAAGGATCAGGCAGCAAAGTTAAAGAAGTAATTTTGGCTAGTAAAGAAAAAAATAAATTGGACTCACTCGATCTCGCAAAGAAGACCGCGCGTTTCGCTTCGGATAAAAAAGCCGAGAACATTGTCATCATCGACATGCGCGAAATAGTCAATTATGCCGACTATTTTGTGATCTGCTCAGGTTCAAGCGTTCCTCATTTACGGGCTATTGCAGACGGTGTTCAGGATTCCTTGTTTGAACAGGGCATTAAAGTCAGGTTCAAACAGGGGTTTGATTCCATGAGCCGTTCCAGGAGCCTTAGTTTTGGGATCCAGGATGCCAGCTCCGAGCAGGCGTCAGGCCGTTGGGGTCTATTGGACATGGGAGATGTGGTCATCCATGTTTTTGACACGGATTCGCGCGAATTTTTTGGTCTGGAACACCTTTGGCAGGAAGCCCCGCGGGTCGAGTGGGAGAAGTGATCCATAACGTATGTTAGCGCTGATCCGTCGTCATATCACAGATCTCTTGTGTGAGTGTGTTTCTTCTATCGCTCCCGAGGTTCAGGTCGAGATCATTATTGATCCTCCGATCTATAAAGAACACGGGGATTTTGCATGCCCTGTGGCGCTTCAGCTCTCAAAACTTCTTCGCCGCAACCCTCTTGATATCGCCGAGAATATCAAAAAAGAATTTGAGAAACGTCTTCCCGGGTCTCTGCTCAATGGGCAGATTGCGTCCCTTGAGGTCTTAAAGCCAGGTTTTATTAATCTGCGTCTTTCTCCTTCCGCTTTTTATGCTGTCCTTAAAGATATCCTTTTAAAGAATGAAGCCTTTGGCCGTACGGATGTCGGTAAGGGTAAGCGCGTCCTGGTGGAATTTGTTTCTGCTAATCCGACGGGTCCCTTAACAGTGGCTCACGCGCGTCAGGCGGCGGTGGGGGATGTGCTGGTGAATGTCCTTAATGCGACCGGGCATCACGCCGAGCGTGAGTTCTACGTTAATGACGGCGGAAATCAGATCCGCACACTGGGCCGTTCGGTCCAATTGCGCACACAGGAAATATTCGGTGAAAAGATCGAGTATCCTGAAGATTGTTATCAGGGTGATTATATTCAGGAAATGGCCAGGATCTTTGCGGATCAACGAAAGATCACGACGCTCGAGGGGGCGAACGCTCTTTCACCTGAAGAATACAGTTCTTTTTCCAAAGATTATTTGATGGAGGTCATTCGCGAAGATCTTCGCATGTTCCGCGTTTCTTTTGATAATTGGTCATTTGAGTCAGAAGTTTCTAATCAGGAAAAGATCAAAGAAACGCTGGGAGATCTTAAGGAAAAAGGTTTTATTTACGAGAAAGACGGGGCTTTGTGGTTTAAGTCCTCGCAATTCGGGGATGATAAAGACCGTGTGGTGAAGAAGTCCGACGGGTTCTATACGTATCTTGCACCGGACATCGTGTATCACAAATATAAGTATGATCGCGGGTTCGATCTTCTGGTTGATATCTTGGGGCCAGATCATCATGGTTATATCCCGCGCATCAAGGCGGCGGCTCAGGCATTGGGTAAAGATGCTACAGCCCTTGAAGGCCTTATCATTCAACTTGCGACGATCTTTCGTGATGGAAAACAACTGCGCATGTCAACACGTGCGGGTGAGTTCATCAGTTTGAGGGAAGTGGTTCAGGAGGTTGGAGCGGATGCAGGGCGATTTTTCATGCTCATGCGCCAGGTCAGCCAACAGCTTGAATTTGACATTGATCTTGCTAAAAAACAGGCATCGGATAATCCTGTTTATTATATTCAATACGCACATGCCCGCACCTGCAGTATCCTTAAAAAAGCTAAAGAAGAAGCATCACTCGTTCCGGCTAAAGAATTCTCAAAATTCAAGGACGAGGCTGAGTTTGAACTGGTGAGAAAGATGGGGCAGTTCGGGGATTGCCTGAATACTTGTGCGGTCCAGCTTGATCCACACACACTTCCGCGTTATATGCAGGAGTTGGCCGCCACATTCCATAAATTTTATGATAAATGCCGCGTGATCGACGAGGATAAAGAACTTTCTTGCGAACGCCTGGCGGTTGTCGATGCCGCGCGTATCGTTCTTGCCAATGGTCTTAAACTTCTTGGGGTTTCTGCACCCGACAAGATGTAAAGCGTAAAAATAATGTCTAAAAAGTGGGTTCTCAAACGTCCTCAGCCGCTCCTTCAAAAAGAGCTGGCCCAGTCACTGCATATTCATCCTTTTGTCGCGCAACTTCTTGTTAATCGCGGCGTCTTGACGTCGGCCCAGGCATTGTCTTTTCTTAAACCTTCCTTGAACGATCTTCACGATCCTTTGTTGTTAAAAGATATGGATAAGGCTGTCGTACGCCTCAAAAAGGCGCGCGAAGCAGGGGAGACTGTTCTTGTTTACGGGGATTATGACGTTGATGGTGTCACCTCGACGGCTGTGATGTATCGTTTGCTTAAGAAGGTCGGGATCAAGGTCATCAATTATATCCCTCACCGGATGGACGAGGGTTATGGTTTGAATTATGAGATCATTCCGCTTGCGAAAGAGTGGGGCGTGTCTTTGCTCATTACGGTTGATTGCGGCGTTACCTCGGTCGGTGAAATTGAGGCTCTGAAAAAAGAGGGGATCGATGTTATTGTGACCGATCACCATGAGCCTGAAGGCGGAAAGATCCCCGATGCCGCTGTTGCGGTCGTTGATCCGAAGCGTGCTGATTGCACCTATCCCTGCGCAGACCTGGCTGGTGTTGGTTTAGCTGCGAAATTTGCTCAAGCGGTGCTCGAGGCGTTTCCAACAGAGGATCTTGACCTTGTCGCACTTGGGACCATTGCGGATGTTGTCCCGCTTCGCGGTGAGAATCGTATTTTTGCCCGTTTTGGATTGCCCGAGATAGCAAAAAGTACCAAGCATGGCGTTCAGGCCCTCATCGAGAGCTCACGTATCAAGGGCAAGGATATGACACCTCATCTTGTCGGTTTTTCTTTAGGTCCAAGGCTTAATGCCGCCGGAAGGATGGGGAGCGCGGCAACATCGCTACAGCTTTTGTTATCCGATGATGCGGCCAATGCGATGGCCCTTGCCATGTCACTGGAGTCGTTCAATCGTGAGCGTCAGCGTCTACAGGCGACCCTTGTGGATGAGGCTGTTGCCTTGATCGAGGGGGGGCTTGTTGAGGACAGGATCATTGTCGTGCATAAAGAAGGCTGGCATAAAGGCGTGCTGGGCATCGCGGCATCCAAAATATCGGAGAAGTATGGGCGCCCGGCAGTCGTGATTTCTTTTGAGGAAGGTCTTGGTGTTGGGTCAGCCCGTTCTGTGGCAGGGTTCCATTTGAACGAGGCTTTTTCTCATTGCGCGGATATCCTCGAGGGTTTTGGCGGTCATAAACGGGCCGCAGGCCTTCGTGTGAAAGATATGAAGATCAAGGAACTTCGCCGGCGTCTTAATACGTTTGCGGAAAGTATTTTTATTGATGGTACGCCCTTGCCGATCCTTGAGATCGATGGGGAGTTGCCTTTATCAGCATTGAACATGGATCTGGTCAAGATCGTCGGTGAACTTGAACCTTTTGGTGAAGGTAATCCCATTCCTCTTTTTGCCACACGGCGTTTAATGGTAAAAAGCCGTCCGCAGATCATGGGCAAGGACACTATCAAGTTCTGGGTGACCGATGGCCGTGCCACGGTTTCTGCCGTTGGTTTTGGGATGGCACAAGAGTATTCCGAGCTTCGCATGGGCAACGCCGTTGATATCGTCTACACCCTCGGCATTGATGACTGGAATAAAGCACCTCAGGTCCAGATCATGCTTAAAGATGTGAGGATGTTGAAGTAAGTTGTTCAAGATGAGATAAAAAATAAAGCATGCGATGACAAGGTGTTAAGACCAGCGGTATGTCTCTGCCGCTCACGAATTTTTTATTAGAGTTTGATGTTTTTCCATTGTTTCTTTATAATTACACAAAAATAAAATTAATTCTTATGGTAAATAATATGACTTCGCGGAAAATTAGCAAGCAAGCAAGCAAGCAAGCAAGCAAGCAAGCAA
>DYQZ01000066.1 GCA_020719005.1 Candidatus Omnitrophus sp. | reverse complement strand
GGACCGGATTTGAACCGGTGCATAGCAGTTTTGCAGACTGCTGCCTTACCACTTGGCTACCACGCCATCAATTACTTTAAAAGAGCAACGACCGCATCAACGATCGTGTCAATATCTGCCAAAGCCCCTTTGCCCACATCACCACAGGCCAGTTTTCCGGCTTTAGGTTCAATGATGCTCATATTATATTTTTTCAGCGTTGCAATATTATCTTCGACGATCTTGTTGGTGAGCATCCCGGTATTCATGGCGGGAGCGATCACGACCGGCGCTTTGGTCGTCATCGCCGTACACGACACCATATCATCTGCAAGCCCAGAGGCGATCTTCCCGATCATATTCGCCGTCGCAGGAGCGATCACATACACATCAGCCCATTGTGCCAAAGAAATATGCGCCATTTCCCACTGGGCATCCCGTTCAAACATACTGCGCACAACAACGTTCTTCGATAATGTTTCAAGCGTAAGCGGTGTGATGAACTGCTCAGCACACACGCTCATGACCACGCGAACATCACAGCCCTTGTCCTGCAGACGACGCACCAGATCAGCCGCCTTATATGCGGCAATACTGCCCGTCACACCGACAAGAACATTCTTCTTCATGATCAACCCTTAGAAGCTTTGGTTTTCTTTTCCTTCGCCAACCGATCAGCCTCTTCCTTGGTATAAACACGCCCTGCCTGGATCTCACGCAGCGCCGTCGTAGCCGTCTTCTCATTCATATGAGAATCAACCATCTTCGGTGCGCCGCCCGCGATCTCAAGCGCGCGCTTCGATGCTAAAGCAACCAGCTTATATGAAGAAAGCCCTGCTTTAGGTAAAAGTTCTTCCAACGGTAAATACACCATGCCAACTCCTTATACTTTTTCCTATTAAATGAAGAGAAAATGTAACACACTCACCCCGAAAAGTCAACGACGGCTCAAAGACGGCAATTCTTTCTTCAAAATAGCCTCAAGCTCGCCATACGCGCGCGTTAGCGTATCATTAACAAGCACGTGCTGATAATGCTTTGCCTTTGTCAATTCTTTGGCCGCGGTCTTAAGACGGAGCGCCACGCTTTCTTTTGCATCGGTCCCGCGGCGTATGAGCCTCTCTTGAAGTTCTTTCAATGACGGCGTCTTAACAAAAATGAGCAGCGCCTGCGGGATCTTTTTCTTTACTTCTTGCCCTCCCTGCACATCAATGCATAACAAAACGTTTTTTCCACTGCGCAATATATCCCGCACATTCTTAAGTGGCGTTCCATAATAATTCCCGAATACATTCGCCCATTCCAAAAACTGTCCCGAACGGATCTTGTGTTCGAACATCTTTTTAGAAAAGAACAGATATTCCCGTCCGTGTTTCTCTTTTCCCCTCGCAGCGCGCGTCGTTGCCGAAATGGACCTAACAATACTCCGACGGAATTCTGGAGCTTTTAACAACAGATCATGCAATGTTGTTTTCCCGGCGCCTGAAGGACCGGAAAGAACGATCACCCGTCCTTGTGTGCGTTTCTCAGCGCTCATTCAACATTATTCCCTTGTTCACGGATCTTTTCGATCTTGCTCTTAAGCGAGATCACCTCATTCGAAACCATCTCATCCTGTAATTTAGAACCGATCGTATTCGTTTCCCTTTGCATTTCCTGCGCAATAAAATCAAGTTTTTTTCCGACGGGAACAACAGCTTTGAGCAGGTCTTTCATTTCTTCGATATAGTGCGAGAACCGCGCGATCTCTTCATTAACATCAATGCTCTTTTGAAAAGACGAGAATTCTTCGGACTTCATCTTCTGGCGTTCTTCCTTCAAAACAACAAGCGTCCTCTTTTCGATCGCCTTGATCTTGGCGGCCATACGCTTGAGCTTATCGCTGATATCCGCAAGCAGGCTCTTGCCCTCACGCTCGCGCATCACCTTGAGGCCTTTAAGCGCCTGCTTCAGCCCCTTTTCAACCGACGGCCACATCTCCGCCGCTTCAACAAAAACCTCTTTAACGTCCACAACCCCCGGCATCCGGATCAGATCCGCGAGTGTCAGATTATTCGTAAGTTTATATTTTTTCTCGATACTTTTCGCATGCCGCAGATATTCATCGATCATTTCTTCATTGAAGAACACTTCCTGGTTCGGCTTATCCGTGATCTTGACCGTGATCGTCACGCGCCCGCGTGAGAGCTCCTTGGCCAGCATCTCGCGTATCTTATTCTCGACGGCACCAAACCCCATCGGTAGATAGAAAGAAAGGTCCAAATAGCGGTGATTAACGCTCTTCACCTCGATCAACCCCTTAACTTTGCCGACAGAAAACGTGGAAGCCCCAAAACCTGTCATTCCTTTGATCATGACCAAACCTTTCTATGTCCTGAAATTGTCGTCTTAAAAATATCGATCGCGATCTCCTCGGGAGTGAACCACAATTTGATCTCCCGCTCTGCCTCCAGGGGGTCTGATGAAACATGGATCACATTCTCAAAAGACCCTTTAGTGGTCACGCGCCCCATGCTGCCGCGAATAGATTTATTATCCGCCTGCTCCGGATTCGTAGCGCCCGCAATATCCCGCCCGACCTTCACCGCATTCTCTCCGGTAAAAACATACGCGAGGACCAGGTCCTGATGATTGTGCAGGTCCCCCATTAAAAAATGGATGAGCTCATCAAAGAACGGCTTATCTTTCAAATGCTGATAATGTGTCTCGGCTAGATCATGCGTCACGCGCACCACCCTTGCTCCAACGAGCTTAAGGTCGGTCTCTTCAAAGCGTGTGAGCACATGCCCCGCATGCCCATGCACCATGCCGTCCGGCTTTACAATAACAAGGACGTTCTCTTTCATCGGCGCACCACTTTCAAAATGCGATCAAAATCATTCAACGAATAATATTCGATCACGAGTTTTCCCTTATTCCCGCGCTTGTTTTGAACAAGGACTTTTGTGCCGAATATCCTACGCAATTCTTCTTCAACAGCCGCGATCTCCGGATCTTTCAGCGCTACACGAGCAGGCTTCTTTGTTTTCTTACCCGACGTCGCTATCTTTGAACGCTCCTCAACTTCGCGGACAGAAAAACCTTTCTGCACAGTTTCCAGAAAAAGGATCATCTGCGCATTCGGCTCTTCAATAGATAACAATGCCCGCGCGTGCCCCTCGGAGATCTTTCCGTCGAAAACAGCTTTTAATATTTCTTTGGGAAGTTTTAATAACCTCAACAGGTTTGCCACCGTCGCACGGTCTTTACCGACCGCCTTGGCCACTTCTTCCTGTGTAAAGCTGAATTCATCAACCAAGCGCCGATAACTTTCTGCCTTCTCGACAGGATTCAATTCTTCGCGCTGAACATTCTCGACGAGCGCAAGGACTAAGGCCTCTTTATCCGTTGCCTCCTTGATCATCACCGGAACGCTGACGAGCCCTAATTTGCGGACAGCTCTCAAGCGGCGTTCACCGGCGATCACCTCAAAAGCATCCCCGACCCTGCGTACCACGATCGGCTGCAATAAACCTTTTTCTTTGATCGACGCTACAAGTTCATCCAATTTGGCATCATCATAATTCTGACGCGGCTGAAAACGATTATCACGGATCATAGCAACATCGATCCGCTGTTGTCCATCCACACTTCCGCTCTTCAACGAATCATGTGTTTTAACCGCCTCGATCGCAACAGGCTCGAGCTTTTCCGGGATCAATGCTGAAAGACCTTTACCCAACGCCATTGGAGCACCTCGGTTTAAAATTACGTAAGTTGTTGTGGCTTAACGACTTGTGCGACGCCATTCCTGGTCAGCACCTCTCTGGCCAACTCGGCATACTTCTTTGCACCAATGGAGGTGCTATCATAAATATTGATCGGCTTACCATAGCTCGGGGCCTCGCTCAAACGGATATTCCGAGGAATGATCGCCTGATAAACCTTATCTTTAAAATAATTCTTTATTTCATTAATGACCTCAACGGTCAGGTTCGTTCTAAAGTCCGCCATGGTCATCAGAACACCCTCGATCTGAAGACCTGGATTAAGACCATCCTTGATCAGTGTAATGGTGTTTAATAGCTGGGAAACGCCCTCTAAAGCGTAAAACTCACACTGTATAGGAATAATGATAGAACCAGCACAAACTAATGAATTAAGGGTCAATAAGCCCAATGACGGCGGGGAATCAATAAAAATATAATCGTAGTTGTCTTTTATTTCAGCGATCGCTTTCTTTAAGCGCGTTTCTCTCGAAAGAACACCAACGAGCTCGATCTCTGCCCCTGTTAAGTGTATATTACAAGGAATGAGATCCAACCCATTGATCGCTGTTTTATGAATGGCCTGTTGCGCTGGTGCCTTGCTTAATAGAACTTCATAGGCAGAACTTTTGATCTCGTTCTTATTGACACCAACACCGCTCGTGGCATTACCCTGCGGGTCCATATCAATTAAAAGAACTCTTTTGCCAAGCTCGGCGAGTGCTGCGGAAAGATTTACCGACGTTGTTGTTTTACCTGTACCGCCCTTTTGATTACAGATCGCGATGATTTTTGTCATATCAAAACTCTTCTGAACCGTATTTCAAAACAAGTGTTTCACGTGAAACATTCATAACTATAACACAAAAAAGAAAAACACTTCTTTTTTTATTAACTCGGGCGCTTTTACGTTTTGCTTCTTTCTTTTGTCGTCGCAGTCACGCGACCATCACCAACAGGCTTGGCCTTCAGACTCACCTTTATTTTGGCTGGCTTTAAACCAGGCATGCGAAAAAGCCCTTTTTGCTCTTCCGAAAGCACTTTGACCGTAATTGTTTCACGTGAAACACCTAGGATCTTCAGTGCTTTTTTAATAGCATCTGCAACGTCCTGTCCCTCAAACTCTATTCCCTTACCAGCGATGACCATATTAAGCGCCAACCTTATCTCTCGAAATATTCCACTGAGTCAGCGCCGAGAGAATATAAAAAACAACAAAATAAAGATTAAGCCCGCTTGAGAACTGGTAAAAGATAAAACCTATGAATATAGGAAAAAATGTGGCCATGAACTTTTGTTGTGAAGCCTGTTCACTATCAGCAACCATACTTTTCATTGATATCTGCTGTTGAAGCGCCATTACAACAACCATAACAATTGGCAGAATATTAAAATATTCTCCTACAAAAGGAATATTAACAGGTAGTTTAAATAATCGATCTGGCAAAGAAAGATCCTTCATCCAAAGGAACGGCTCCCCCCTAAAATAGATTGAACGCCATAAAACCTGATATAACCCTACAAAAATAGGCATTTGCAATAACATTGGCAAACACCCACTCAACGGGTTAACATTGTTCTCTTTATATAGTAGAACGATCTCTTGGTTGAGCTTTTCGGGTGCTTTTTTATGTTTTTCCTGCAGCGCCTTGATCTTGGGTTGCAATAACTGCATCTTTCTCATTGACGTAAGACTTTTCAATGTAAGAGGATACATCAATCCATAGACAATTAAACTGATAAGAACAATGCAAATTCCCCATATGGGGATAACCTTGTGGATAGCTCCCAACGCCCAATAGATCACCTTTGAGATCGCATCCAACCATCCCCAATCGCTGAACGCAAAGATCTTTTCAAACCCATCACCCTGTGCTTTTAATAAAGCAGGCGTTTGTGGACCAACATAGATCAAGAAATCATAATCAACAACATCCCCCGACGACATATTAAGGCTTGATACCTTTGTTCCCATGGATAATTCCTTATCCGAAAGAGCCTTGATCGAATACCGCCCAACCCCAAAAGCCGGTTGCGCGATCGTGCAAAAGTATTTATTTCTAAAACCAAACCACCCAACCTTCTTCTCTTCCTCTTTATTCCACTTCTGGTTCAGCTGAGTTACATTGTTTTTTCTAATAACATTTTTATCAGTCTTTATCGAATATTCTCTTAATGTCCAATCAGACTGGTGCTCATTATTGTCCACTCTGGACAGATCGACAACAAAAGCAGCGACATCTTCCATAAATGAAAGCTTGCCCGCGCTAATATTTTTAACTGATAATTTAGCCTTGATCGCATTCTGATCTGCTAACGTGTATGTCTTACGTATCTCCCACTCAGCATTCTTATATTGAAACACGACTTGCTGTGCTGTTGATGTATACACCTGAAACGGCATATCATTAAAAGAAGGAAGGCTTACATAATTCTTAGCAGGGAAAACATATCCGTATCTCTTTTCTTCAACAGAAACAATGTTTCCACCCTTATTAGAGAACTCAACGTTAAAAGTATTATTTTTTAATACTAGGAGCTCTTCCTTAAAAGCCACGCCGCTCTGTTTGCTGCTTGCGGTCATCTTGACTTCAACGGGCGCATTATCACTCACAACCTCTTTATTACCTTGGACTTGTGTAACTACACCCGGTTGTGGCTGTGTCGGCTTTTGCCCAAAGAAGATCTGAAAGAAAAACACGATCCCAAGCGATAAAAATACTGCTAAAAACAATCTTTTTTCCATTTTTCACCTGACTGGGTCATATCCCCCCGGATGAAGGGGATGACATTTTAAAATACGTTTAACTGCAAAAAAAATACCGCGGACAGAGCCATGACGTTGAATAGCCTGACATGCGTATTCTGAACAAGAGGGATAAAATCGGCAAGCCCTGGGAAGAAACAATTTGTTTATTAACTGATACTGTCTAATAAGACAAATTAAGAAACGTTTCATGGCCATATCCTAAGGTCCGCGCCTTTAAAAGGCGGTGGATCACGTTAATGAAGATACTTTGACAGGATGCCAAAGATATTACTTCGTTAAACGCTTGCGGCCCTTGGCACGACGAGCAGCTATAATGTTACGGCCATCTGCCGTTGACATACGCTTACGAAAACCGTGGACTCTTTTGCCTTTAATATTCGTTGGGGTCTTTAATGTCTTTTTCATAGTGGCAAAAATTATACCATAGAGTCTTTCAAAGTCAAGCACCGTTAGCAGGCGACCCTATT
>DYQZ01000016.1 GCA_020719005.1 Candidatus Omnitrophus sp. | reverse complement strand
CTTAGAGAAAGAACATAAAAAAGCTTTCGTAACGGCTGCCCGCCGTGTAAAGTAAAGTATATATGCGTATTTTATTGACCAATGATGATGGTGTGCATGCTCCTGGGATCAAGGCCATGTATAAGGCCCTGGTGAAGATGGGAGAGGTGACCGTTGTTGCTCCCGACGGCGAGCGCAGTTCTATTTCCCAGGCGATCACGCTAAGTCATCCGGTATTCCATCGTGTTATTTCTTTTGAAGGAAAGACAAAGGCTCACGCGGTCAGCGGTACGCCTGCAGACTGTGTTAAATTTGCCTGTGCAGTGTTGATGAAAGATAAGCCGGATCTGGTCGTTTCGGGGATCAATGACGGATCTAATGACGGGTGCAGTGTATTTTATTCAGGCACTGTCGGGGCCGCCCGTGAAGGATCTCTTCTTGGCATTCCATCTCTTGCGTTGTCGTTAGATTGCCGAGAGGCGTGTGATTTTACATCGGCCGCTCTGTGGGGTGGAAAAGCGGTGGGCTGGGTCATCAAGAATGGTCTTCCTAAAGGGACTTTTTTGAACGTGAATGTGCCGGATCTTCCGAAGTCAAAGATAAAAGGTCTTGTTTTTGCGTCCCAATGCAGGGTGCCGATCCATGGTCGGTTCCTCAAGCGTCAGGGGCCTTTTGGTCGGACTTATTATTGGCTTACAGGACGTCCACCAGCAAAAAAACATGATGCGGCGACGGATTCATTTCTATTACAGCAGTCTTATGCGGTTGCGGCGCCCATTCAATGCGATTCAACAAATCATGACTTTTTGAAGAAAATATCGAAAGAACGGATCCTATGACACCAGAGCGATTATTAAAAGCAAAGATCCTGATCATTGAAGATGATCGCACTAGCATGCGTTTGCTAAAAGGTATTCTGATGGATGCGGGGTTCTCGAATATTAAAACACTTGTCAGGGCGGCTTCCGCGCAGGCGTTATATCAGGAATATCAGCCGGACCTGGTCATCCTCGACTTGCATCTTCCCGATGGGGATGGTTTTACCGTCATGCGGGACTTGTCAAAGCTTGATCCTGATGATTATTTGCCGGTCCTCGTGATCACAGGCGACGGGGATCGAGGGGTCCACTTACGCGCGCTTGCGGCCGGAGCGAAAGACTTTCTAACCAAACCTTATGACCGTTCCCATGTTATTTTGCGTTGCCGTAATCTGCTTGAAGTTCGGATGCTGCATAATGAAGTACGTCATAAGAACGTTACGCTTGAGCAGATGGTATTGGAGAGGACCAATGAGCTTCGCAAGAGCCGTATTGATGTGATCCAGCGCCTTGGTTTTGCGGCAGAATGCCGTGATACTGAGACGGGTCTTCATATTATCCGTATGAGCCGTTCGGCGCAGTTGGTGGCATGTGAATTGGGATTAAGTGAAGAAGAGTGTGATCTTATTTTATCCACGAGCCCTTTGCATGATGTCGGCAAGATCGCCATTCCCGACCAGATCCTGTTAAAAGAAGGGCCATTGACACCCGAAGAATGGAAGATCATGCGTATGCATGCCGAGATCGGAGGAGATATACTCTCCGGAGGAGATTCGGCGTTCTTGGAAATGGCGGAACAGATCGCACGCACCCATCATGAGAAGTGGGATGGCAGTGGCTATCCAAAGGGGTTGAAAGGAACGGAGATCCCTATCGTAGGCCGTATTTGTGCGGTGTGTGATGTGTTTGATGCTTTAACATCAGAACGTCCTTATAAGAAAGCCTGGCCGGTCGATGAAGCTGTCCTTGAGATCAAGAAACTTGCCGGGACTCATTTTGATCCTAGCGTGGTCAACTCTTTTATTAAAGTCTTGCCTCGCATCAAAGAAGTAACACGTGATGTGGAGGCCAGGAGCAATGCTGATCAGCGCAAGCCTTTGCGTGAGAAAGCATTCCATGGCTCCGAGGGTGTGAATAAGTAAGCCATCTTTTTATTCATTGCGACCGGTGGCATATTTTTATATAATTACTTTTTTCTTAACGTGAACGCGGGGAGGATGGAATGGAACAGCAGCAGAACGCTAAAGTTATCCTTGGTGGGAACACTTTTGAACTTCCTGTTATGGTAGGAACAGAGGGGGAGCGTGGGATAGATATCTCCAAACTTCGTTCCTTGACAAACTATGTGACGTTCGATCACGGGTTTGGCAACACTTCCAATTGTGAAAGCGCTATTACATTCCTCGACGGTGAGGCTGGGGTCCTGCGTTACCGCGGTTATCCCATTGAAGAGCTTGCCGAGAAATCGTCTTTCATCGAGACAGCGTATCTTCTGGTCTATGGTTCGCTTCCAACCTCTGAACAGCTTCGGGCTTTCTCCGAATCATTCAATCAGCATTCCATGCTTCACGAGGACATGAAGAATTTCTTCAAAGGATTCGCATCCAATGCGCATCCGATGTCTATTCTGGCTTCCATGGTCTGTTCACTGGCGGCGTATTATCCGGGCATTGATGCGATGAATCCGACGCAGGCTGACTTTGACCGCATTGTCGTCCAGCTTATGTCAAAAGTAAGGACCATTGCTGCGTTCGCTTATAAGAAATCGCAGGGACAGCCTTTTGTTTACCCTCGCTATGATCTTGAATATATCCCGAATTTCTTGAATATGATGTTCTCGTCCCCGATCAATGAATATAAGATCTACGACGAGGTTGTTCAGGCGCTCAAGGTTTTGTTCATCCTGCACGCAGACCATGAGCAGAATTGTTCGACCTCGACCGTGCGTCTTGTCGGGAGTGCCCAGGCCAATCTTTATGCATCGATCACGGCAGGCATTTGTGCATTGTGGGGCCCACTTCACGGCGGTGCGAATGAAGCGGTCATTGATATGCTCGAGCTTATCCATAAGGATAATGATGACGTTGACAAATATGTTGAGATGGCGAAAGATAAATCAAACCGTTTTCGTCTGATGGGTTTTGGTCATCGTGTTTATAAGAGTTATGATCCGCGTGCAAAAATAATCAAACGCTGTGCACATGACCTTCTTGCCAAGCTCGGGATCGATGATCCTCTTCTTGAGATCGCGGTCAAGCTCGAGAATAAGGCGCTGACAGATCCTTATTTTATCGAACGTAATTTATATCCTAATGTGGATTTCTATAGCGGTATTATCTATAGGGCCATTGGTATCCCTAAGGATATGTTCACCGTGATGTTCGCGATCGGCCGTTTGCCGGGATGGATCGCTCATTGGAAAGAAATGATGGATAATCCGGCGGGAAAGATAGGTCGTCCGCGTCAGATCTATGTCGGCCCAACTCAACGCGCGTATGTTTCGATCAATAAAAGGTAAGGTATGATCCAATTCCGTTCAGCATTTAAAGGTGATAAAAAGAGTGCGCTTGTTTTTATGACATTAGAACAGGTCAAGGAAAAGAAATGCGCTCTTTCTGGTAAAAAAGCATGTGATGCCGCGCGTGCGGCAGTAAGTGCAGGGCATTTTGAAGGAAATAAGGGGGATATTTTTCCTCTTATTGTTGACGGGAAGATGGTCGTTCTTTTCGGACTTGGGAAAAAGGCTGACTTAACGCCAACGTCTTTGCGCGGTCTGATCCGTCGGGGGCTTCTTCTTTCGTATTTTAAAAAGAGTGCGGATATCGAAGTCATTTTACATGAAGACACCGTTGATACGGTCAAGGCGGTCATTGAAGCGGATATTATCGGGACATATTCCTGGAAGAAGTATATAGCCAAGAAAGCTGATGATAAAACTGTTGAGAAGAAGAATATTTTTGTTATAGCTGCGTTGAGGCCTGAATATGCCGCGTGCATAACAACATCAGAGAACGTCAACTTTGCGCGTGAACTGGTGAATGATAATGCGGATCTCGTTGATTCATTGTATCTTGAGAAGACTTTTCGCGGCATCGTAAAAGGTGTCAGGAGCGTCGAGATAGAGGTCCTGGGTCGTAAAGAACTGGCGGCAAAGAAATTTGGTCTTTTATTGGCGGTCAATCAGGGAAGTAACAAGAAGCCGCGGGTGCTTATTGCAAAATATACAGGTGCTGATAAGGATGCACCGTATACGGCGTTCATTGGTAAGGGGTTGACTTTTGATTCCGGCGGTCTTAATTTGAAACCGACGGGAAGCATGGAAACGATGCGTGAGGATATGAGCGGTGCAGCGGCGGTATTGGCAACGCTTAAGAACACCATCGATCTTAGGATCAAAAAGAACATTATCTTTGCATGTGGTATCGCGGAAAATGCGATCGACGCTAATTCGTATAAGCCGGGGGATGTGATCACGGGGTATGCGGGTATTAGTGTCGAGATAGGTAATACGGATGCAGAAGGACGTTTGGTGCTGGCCGATGTAATGGCTTATGTGAACAAGACGTATAAACCTGTAAAGATCATTGATATTGCGACGTTGACAGGGGCGGTGGTCGTGGCGTTGGGGCATGATTATACAGGTCTTGTTTCCAATAACGACGCATTGGCAGAGGCGTTGCTTAAAAGTGCGGCCGCGACGGATGACAGGGCCTGGCGTTTGCCGAATTATCCCGAGATCAAAGATTCGATCAAATCAAAGATTGCGGATATCCGTAATACGTCAACACTTCGCGGTGCCGGCGGCACCATCACGGGTGCTGAGTTCCTTCGCCGTTTTATTGGTGAGACCCCATGGGCGCATTTGGATATTGCAGGGACTGCTTTTGTTGACGGAGATAGTCGTTTTTATTACGGCCATGGCGCGACAGGTGTGGGTGTCAGGATCTTTACGGACTATATGCTGAATAATTGATCACGGTGGTTCGACGGTTAGGCCAACACAGTAACGACAGGATGGCATATGAGGATTCTTATTGTTGATGATAGTCTTTTGATGCGTGATTCCATGGGGGATCTGTTAAAGGAGCATGGTCGTTGTGATAACGCCCCGAATGGGGAGATCGCGGCGATGCTTTTAAAGGTCGCTCTTGAGAGCGGTGTTCCTTATGATCTGGTGACGATGGATATTGAAATGCCCGGTCTAAGCGGTCAGCAGACCGTTGCAAAACTGCGTCAGACCGAAGCTTCTTTGGGTATCAAAGGTGATCGCGAAGTTAAGATCCTGATGTCTACATCTCGCAACGAGATGGAGATGGTTTCTTTTTCGTATTATGAGGGGTGTAACGGATATATTAATAAGCCTCCAACGCAGGAAAAGATCACTAAGGCCTTAAAGGATCTCTACAAGAAGTGACCAGAGGGCGTTGTTTGTGATCTAGTCGTTGTGGGACAAGAAAGACATAAAGAGCATATGACAGAAGATACCAACAAAAATATGCCGGGTGATTTTCGTGTGGAATCTGACAGCATGGGCAATGTTGATGTTCCTGCGTCCATGTATTATGGCGCGCAGACACAGCGTTCGCTGGAGAACTTCAAGATCGGTGGCGAACGTTTTCCTAGAGGTGTTATCCGTGCCCTTGGTATTGTCAAAAAAGCTGCGGCATTGACCAACGCCCGTCTAGGGGTGCTTGATAAGGTCAAAGCAGATGCGATCGCTTCTGCAGCGGATGAGGTTATTGCAGGGAAGTGGGATGCACATTTTCCGCTTGTTGTCTGGCAGACCGGCAGCGGCACCCAGACGAACATGAATGCGAATGAGGTCATTTCAAATTTGGCGATCGAACGCATGGGCGGTGTTGTTGGTTCAAAGATGCCTGTTCATCCCAATGATGATGTGAATAAAGGGCAGTCATCGAATGATGTCTTTCCGACGGTCATGCATATTGCCTCAGCCGAGGCGGTCTATCAGGGTCTTGTGCCTGCGCTTTCGGCGTTGCATCAAATGCTGGATGCGAAGACGCATGAATATAAGGATGTGGTCAAGATCGGTCGTACCCATTTGATGGACGCGACGCCCCTGACATTGGGGCAGGAATTCTCAGGGTATGCCCAGCAGGTGGAGAACGCGATCGAGCGCCTCTTAGCGGTAAAGCCGCGATTGTGTGAACTTGCTCTCGGCGGTACTGCGGTCGGGACAGGACTTAATACACACAAGAATTTCTCAGCGGTCGCGGTTGCGGTCATCAGTGATATGACATCACTTCCGTTCGTATCCGCCCGTAATAAGTTTGAGGCATTGGCAGCGCATGATGCGTTGGTTGAGCTTTCGGGTGCGCTTAACACGATCGCGGTGTCGCTCATGAAGATCGCCAATGATATCCGTTGGCTGGCGTCCGGCCCTCGTTGCGGTATTGGCGAGATCCGTATCCCGGAGAATGAACCCGGTAGTTCTATTATGCCCGGTAAGGTCAATCCGACCCAAAGTGAAGCCATGACCATGGTCTGTGCACAGGTGATGGGCAATCACGTTGCGGTCACGATCGCAGGTGCGTCGGGGAACTTCGAGTTGAACGTTTATAAACCGGTCATTATTTTTAATGTCCTTAATTCTGTGCGT
This sequence comes from Candidatus Omnitrophus sp., assembly GCA_020719005.1. GTDB lineage: Bacteria > Omnitrophota > Gorgyraeia > Zapsychrales > Fredricksoniimonadaceae > DYQZ01. Next base: position 18,392 of record DYQZ01000016.1, on the reverse strand, counting down.
CTTTTGTCGGATGCCATAACAAGTTTTACAGATAATTGTGTTGTTGGTATTACACCGGACCATCATCGTATTGAAGAGAACCTGAATCGTTCACTGATGCTTGTAACAGCGTTGGCGCCGCTCATTGGTTATGACCGTGCGGCGGAAGTTGCGAAGAAAGCATATAAGGAAAACACAACACTCAAGGCAGCAGCCGTAAGTTTGGAGTATGTGACTGCGGAAGATTTTGATATTCTGGTCCATCCCGAAAAAATGACAGGTCAATAAGAGAGGGTTTAAGCATGGCGATGAAGAAGATCAATGATCCTGTCAAAGAGCGTCGTAACGGTGAGCGGGCGGTGCGTGTTGTGGCGGTGCGTCATCGTTTGATCAAGCGTGGGGCGAAGAAACTTGACGCCATTTGGAGTTTATCCACTACCAAGAATATGAGTATTTCAGGGGCTCTTTTCATGAGCCCGGTAGAATATAAAAAGAATGATTTTCTGGACCTTGAGATCGTGATGTCAGGGGTTATTGATATTTATAAGGGCAAGGCAGAAGTCGTGCGTGCTGTACAAAGCGGTCCGTCATTCGACGTAGCTGTGAAATATATCAAGTTAGAACAAAAGAAGCCGGTGTCCCGTAGTGCCAAGAAGCACGGGAAGAAATAACACCGCTTCAATTATATTTAAATAAGAAACCCCGGTTGAATGCCCCGGGGTTTCTTATTTTAAGGGTAGCAATTACTTTATATTATCGAACACACCTTTCATAATAGGCGATTGGTTTGCGTAATCTCGTGCACTCATGCCGCTCTTGGCTTTTATTGAAGGATCAGCCCCAGCACGAAGAAGTTCCTGTATTCCTTCCATGTTTATGGCAGAGATGGCCGTTATTAAAGGAGTTCTTCCTTCATCATCCTGTGCATTAGGATCAATGCCTTTTTCGATCATGACCTGCAATGTCGGAAGATCACGTGAAAGGATGGCATAATATAATGGCGTGTAGCCCATACTGTCCCGTGCATCGATCTTGGCCCCGCGTTCAAGAAGTTTTCTGACATCATTGCTACGACCTGCGTTAGCCATTTTCATGAGTAAGGTCCGACCTTTTTCATCAGGGAGTTCGATGTCCGTCCCAGAGGATAAAGCCTCAGCTTCTTTTTTTGCCGAGTCCATTACTTTCTTGAAACCTGCGAAATAATCCTGCCTGGTTTTCTCCGCGATCGACGGCCATTCACTCTTAGGAAGGCTGAATACAACTTCTTTCTTGGCGCCGCCTTTAAGCCCGTCTTGGATAGCTCCCATGCCATGCAGATTGAGCCAGCGTTCGTCGTAGTTATACGGGGTGGTGCGGTCCCATTCAATGACCCGTTCAACGATGCTAGGGAGTGTTGTTGTCATGATCTCGTTCATATAGGCTCTGATCTGAGGTGAGATCCCTGCATTCAAGGTGCCGACACCGGAGCGTGCACTGACATCAGCGCACCTGTTAGCGTCATAGCGCGTTCTTAATTGGCCGCGTAAAAGCCATTCAACGGCCTCATCTTTTTTCCCTTGTGAGAAAAGATACGATGCCAGCGGATAAAAGATAAGCGGTGCGAATTTTGATGGGTCAGCCTGGATCTTCATGGCAGCCCTCTCGGCGCCGGCTTGGCCTGAGCGAAATTCCTTGATCGTATCCATGACGAGTTTGGTATCAACTTCACTATAAGATGGGCCAGTTGGAACGTCTATTGTCTTAGCCCCAGCAGATACCGTAGATAGGAAGAACGTCACGCATAATAATGTGAATAAAGTCCGCATCTTCTTCATTCAAAAGCTCCTTGTTGATTTTATTTTGCTTTAAATTCAGCTACCAGTTTCTGCACTACATCTTTCGCATCACCAAATATCATGCGTGTATTCTCGTAATAGAATAATTCATTTTCAACCCCTGCAAAGCCGGAGGCCATGGAGCGTTTGATCACAAACACGGTCTTGGCCTTGAAGGTTTCGATGATCGGCATCCCGTAAATGGGGGAGGTTTTGTCGTTCAATGCTGCAGGGTTCACAGTATCGTTCGCGCCGATCACGATGCAGACATCGACGGAGTTCATCGTTGGATTAATGCTGTCCATTTCAAAAAGTTGATCATAAGGCACATTGGCTTCAGCTAAAAGAACGTTCATGTGGCCTGGCATGCGTCCGGCCACAGGATGAATGGCATAGCGGACCTCCGCGCCGTTTTTTTCAAGCTGTTCACCAAGTTCGCGTACGGCGTGTTGGGCTTGAGCCACGGCCAGTCCATAGCCAGGGGTTATAACGACGGAGCGTGCGGCCTCGAGAATGAGATAAGCATCTTCAGGGCTGATCGCCTTGGCCTCACCTTTGACTTCGCTTTTAGACTTCTTTTGAACTGAACCAAAGCCGCTGAAAAGGACATTCGCCAAAGAGCGGTTCATGGCCTTGCACATGATCTGGGTGAGGATGACACCACTTGCTCCGACGAGTGTCCCGGCTACAATCAGGATATTGTTCAGGATCACAAAGCCTGATGCGCAGGCAGCGAGGCCTGAATAGCTGTTAAGGAGTGAAATGACCACCGGCATGTCAGCCCCGCCTATCGGGATGACAGAGGTGACGCCGAGTAAAAGAGAAAGTATTATGATCCCTAAAAAAACAGGGTAATTGACTGCAGGGTGGATACAGTAGAAGTATCCGCCAACGATCAATAAAAGGAGTATCCCGCTGTTCAAAAGTTTTTGACCTTGAAAAAGGATCGACTTTGATGGAAAAACTCCATTAAGTTTTCCCCAGGCAACGACGGAGCCTGTGAATGTAACCCCTCCGATGAGGACGGAAAGAAAGGTAGCGACCGTTGTAAAAAGGTCGGTCTCAGGTTTGAAGTGATAGGCGCTCCAGGCGACAAGAAGGGACGCTAGGCCGCCAAAGCCGTTGAGGAGGGCTACCATTTCTGGCATTTGTGTCATGGTGACGGCATAGGCAAAAATGATACCGAGCACTGTTCCCACAATACCACCGGCAATGATCCATTCGAATGTCAGGCCTTTGCTGAGGAGCGTCGCCCCGATCGCTAGCGCCATGCCGATGGCCGAGATAAGGTTCCCTTGACGGGCGCTGTCGGGCTTGGACATCATTTTAAGACCGAAGATGAATAAGGTGGCCGCAATGATATAAACAATGTTGATCCAGAAATTAAGGTCCATTATTTCTTTCCTCTCTGCTCACGTGACTTGAACATTTTCAGCATTCGGTCTGTGACAAGGTATCCGCCGACCACATTGATCATGGCGCAGGCCATGGCAATGGCACCTAATATGGAGCAGAACATGCTTCCGGGTGTCAGCCCTGCGGCGAGGATCGCTCCTACGATCGTGATGCCGGAGATCGCGTTCGATCCTGACATGAGCGGTGTATGAAGGGTGGATGGCACACGTGCGATCAGCTCAAGCCCTAAAAAGATGGAGAGCATGAAAATAAAGAACAGGAACATGATGGTAATAGGGTCAAGTATCATAGGATTTAAGCTTTCAATTGAGGATTAACGATTCGACCGTTATGAGTGATGAGACAACCTTTCTGGATCTCTTCTTCAGGCTTCACATCAAAGGAATTCGTCTCTTTATTCCAACCATGTTCAATAAAATTTACAAAGTTTGCGGCGAGCATTTCGCTGGCATCAAGCGCCGCTTTTCCGGGCATGTTTGTAAGGCCGATAATGGTCACACCATTCATATCGATCTCTTTTCCAGCCACAGCACCCTCAACATTACCACCTGAATCAACGGCGAGATCGACGATAATACTGCCAGGCTTCATTCCTTTGATCATATCACTCGTGATAATGATGGGGGCTTTGCGTCCGAAAAGCTGGGCGGTCGTGATAATAACATCCGCTTGAGCGCATATTTTTGCCATGCCTGCGCGTTGTAGTGTGAGCTGTTCCGGGGTAAGGGCTTTAGCATAGCCACTTTGTGTTTGTCCAGTCTCGCCAAGATCGATCTCAACGAATTTTGCACCAAGTGACTGGACCTGTTCTTTAACAACGGGCCGTGTGTCAAAGGCATCAACTCGTGCGCCAAGTCGTTTGGCTGTTGCGATCGCCTGTAGACCTGCGACACCCGCACCCACAATGAAAACTTTAGCAGGCGGGATGGTTCCGGCTGGCGTCATCATCATAGGGAATATCTTCTTGATCCGTTCAGCAGCCAGTACGACTGCGGTATATCCGGCCAAACTCGCCTGTGAACTTAGTGCATCCATTTTCTGGGCAAGCGTAGTACGCGGGATCATTTCAAGAGAGAAAGATGAAACGTTTTTAGATGCGAGTGTTTGGATCAATTCTTTTTCATTGAACGGGTCAAGAAAACTAATATGAACGGTCCCAGATTTTAAAGAAGCAATCTCATCTGCGGAAGGTTTGCGAACCCGAAGGATCATGTCCGCTGTCTTTAGGATAGACGTATGATCTGAAAGAGTAGCTCCAGCTTTAGTGTAGTCTTCATCAGAAAAATGGATGGGGTTTCCCATGCCCGCTTCAATAAAAACCTGAGCACCTTTTTTAATGAGACGATTTACGCTTTGAGGCGTTAAGGCCACCCGATTTTCGTCAACAAAAGTATCTTTAACAGCGCCAATGATCATATATTTTCTCCTTAAGTGTCTTTAGAGAATATCAAATCAAGCATTATTGTCAAGAAACGGATGGTTGATATCAAAGGTGTAATAATGATGTTGTGCAGAAAAATGATTTTTTGATCATAGTTGGGTTGTAATGGTGACTTTCTTAGAAAGATAATGTTTCTAATTATTTTATTTTCAGTTGGTTACAAGATAAAGTAAAAATGTTTTCTTAATTCATTGTCGCCCCCCTTAACATTTATATATATATAAGGCATACTTAACGTTGGTGGTGGTTTGTTGACCAAAGGAAATAGAGAATGCTTGTAAGAATATTAAAAAGATTTATTTGTTCTGTAACGCTTGTAGCTTTCGTGCTGACAAGCGTGCCGTTGTCTTATGCCCAGTTTGCCTCGTCGTTAGGCGGGAGCGTTCTGCCAATGTCTGTGCCTAGAACTATGGTGGCCTTGAGCGAGGCATATGTTCCGCCGCTTCTTAAAGGGGTTAAGGTTTATGCGGATAATCCGTTCCGACTGGATTTTATTGTTGATCAGGGAGACTCTGGCATCCCGGGCAAAGCTGTCATCCCGAGCGAGGCAGCAGGACGAGTCGAGGGATCGCAGCAAAAAGAATTTATTCGCCTCATCAAATACTTCCTTGCCAGTGTCACCGTCCCTGAAGATGACCTTTGGGTAAATCTTTCACCGTATGAAAAAGACCGTATTGTCCCGGATGCTTTTGGCGTTACTGAAATGGGCCGCGATCTGTTAGCGCAGGATTATATGCTCAAACAGATCACCGCAAGCGTGATCTATCCCGAGGGCGAGGTCGGCAAGGCCTTCTGGGCCAAGGTCTATGCCGAGGCTGAAGAACGCTACGGCACGACGGATATTCCCGTTGATACATTCAACAAGGTTTGGATCATCCCCGAGAAAGCCGTTGTCTACGAGGGAACAGATTCTGCCTATGTCGTTGAGAGCCGTTTAAAGGTCATGTTAGAAACAGATTATTTAGCCACAACGAATAACCTAGCGCCAACCAGGGGACATGATGCCCTGCAACAAGACAACAAGCAGGGCATCGTGTCCCCAAGCACATTGCCAACCCCTCAAGGGCTGAATACGAAAGCGACCCAGGGCTCAACCGACACGCCAAGCGATCTTGCTAAAGAAATCCTTCGCGAGATCATCATCCCCATCCTTGAAAAAGAAGTCAACGAAGGCAAAAACTTCGCGCAACTAAGACAAGTCTATCATTCGCTCATTCTCGCGGTCTGGTACAAGGATAAGATCAAAGAAAGTCTTCTGGGCAAAGCTTACGTCGATCAACAGAAGATCCGCGGCGTGGATATTGAGGATAAGGCCGAAAAAGAGAAAATTTGGGCACAGTACGTCGAGGCGTTCAAGAAGGGCGCATACAACTATATTAAAGAGGAAAAAGACGTGGTTTCCGGTGACGTGATCCCGCGGAAGTATTTTTCAGGAGGGTTGAAACTCGATGTGCGTGCGGTCAAGCGGCAAGCCCTTCGATCTGAGCTTCCTAAAAACTTGGATCATGCTGAAGTTGTTAAGGTTGAACTTGATTCGGCGGAAAATGTGAAAGAAATTGGTTTGGGAACATTGGATTTAAATGACAAGTCGAGGCATGAGCTTGTACGCAAAGTTTTTGAAAGTATTGGGCAAAAGACTTATGGGAATATGGGGCGAGACGATGCGTTTCAGATCGCCATGGTTTTGTTGGACGAAAAATCTTTGTTCTATCCGTTTAACAATAAATTGGTAAATACAGCACGTATTGCTGAGGAATCCGGGTTGATGGTTTATAGAATTCCTCAGACGCATTTGAGCCTTTTTTCAGGAAATGTTGATCTGCTTTATTCACAAGAGCAGGTGCGGCAAATCCTTTTTGAGGATCAAGAGTTGGGATACGCCGGACAAAGACTGTCCTCTGATGAGATCAAGGCAGCGCTGGGCCATTTATTTGAATGGAATATTATTGGTGAGCAGGGCGGTGAAGGTGAGAAAGCTGGTCGGCTGATGGGTTATCCTGAAGGTAAACCGGGGGATCAAGAAGCCCGTTTCTATTTGGTTAAAGGTGCGCATTCGGATCAATATTTAGATATTGAGGGCGATGCTTCCCGTATTATTTTAGATGATGAGGCGATTGAGATTTATGGATATTCTTTCCAGGAGCTGACGGATGAAGTCAGACAGAAATGTGTTCATGATTTAAAGGTGCTGAAAAATATAGCCGAGATGGTGGGTGTTTCCGGGAAGATCGTTCTTGAATTGCCGGAAGGCGTTTCATCAAAGGAAGCCGGGAATGATGATCAGTCCAGGGCAGTTTCTGACGTGCTGCAGAAAGGGGCGGGAAATGTTTCCTCGGCACGGGTTGATAAAATCGCCTTTCAGAGTTATCAGCCGAAAGATGCTGTGGGTTTGGACGATGGGCTTGTTGGGGATATCATTCCTGTTGAAACAGTTGACCGTGATCAATATACAGCGTCTTTTCATCGAAAGATCGACGATCTTATGGTGTTCTTTAAGACCGGATACAGCGACATTGAGCGTCAGAGAATTTTTTATGAACTGTCGATGGCCAAGACCCCTGTGCAGTTGGAATACAGGCGTGATGAGAACCACGGGATGACGACGACCCTGTGGGTCAAGACAGATCGAAGAGCGTCGGATCATGCGCAGACAGGTATTCTTTTTGAGATGGGGAAAGAACTTGCGCAGGAGTTGTGGGAAGAGGTGGCTCATGGGGAAGCATCTGCCCGTGGAGAGAGGCAGAAATATTTTCAGAAGGCATTCTCAGCTTTGGATAAGACAGCCTTAACGTATGTGGTGATGGGCAAGGCTTCTAATTTACGTGGGAGAGTCAGTGATCTTTTGGAGGATATAGGAATTAACTGGCATATGGTTTCAGAGGATGTAGAAACGTGGGCGCTTTTGAGCGAGGTGACCCAGAACATGGAAGTTCATGCCGGCAAAGGCGCTGTTGTTTTGTCTGTACATCATCAGGCTTCTGGGAATGTCGAGCTGGAATTTTTTGCGGTCAATGACGGGCAGGGATTTCGGTATGACCGTGAGAACAGGAGGCTCCCTATTGCTGAAGCTTTAAGACGGGGAGTGACGTCTAAGAAAGTTCCGAAGAATGGGGGGTATGGGTTGGATGTTGTGGTTCGTACGGCCAAGAGCTTTTTTATTGTTGAGCGCGGCCCTGAAGGCGGGAGTTATTATCGATCAGAGAACGGGGTTGTCCTTTCCGGTTCGTTAAGCGACGCGGACGCGCCTTTCCGGGATGCTCCGCAGGGCGTGCTGCTTTATTGGCGGGGCGAGATGTCTAGTGACTCAACCCAGGCGAAAAGAGTCGATGTTTATCGAAAGATGGCCCAAGAAGGTTGGGAGTTTGCGTATGATGCAGATTCTCTTGAAAATTTTCTCTCTAGATCCTATGTAAGAAGGGATAAGGATGAGCCTATGCGGTCTCTCGTCGCTGTCCCTGATAATGGAGGCGTGTTAAGGGGGTCGTTAGATAAGTTAACTGATCGTTTAAGGCAAACGCAGGCGTTCAAGAATGGGAAGATTGTGTTCAATGCGGATCAAGGGCCGTTTGGGCTTCATATGACAGCGTTGAATTCAAGGGTGATTAGAGAATTAGGCGATGCGGCGCTGGAGAAGATCTCAAAAGAGGAGCAACAATTGTTTTCTTTTGGGGCAGATGTTCGAGGCGCGTATATTAATTCGTATAACGGGCGAGTCAGTGTTGCCGTGTATGATGAAAAAGATGCTTTACTTAAGTTTAGGGATCAGATGGATCAGAGCCATCAAAACGTTCCGATTGTCCATATCGCGGTTGCCAATGTGATGGCGCCTTTAACATCAGAGGAACGTGAGGAGTGGATTTCGGCTGTGCGTGAATTTGAGTTTATATTTTTTGGGCGGATGGAGATCAAGAATTTTATTCTCCTTGAGCATACCAATGATGTGATGAGAGGCGCGTCTGTGGTCAATAATAAGGGACGGAGCCCTATTCTTGACAAACTTTTAGAACCCACGCTGGTAGACAAAGATGCGGTGGAGGCTCCCGGTGGTATCGACCTGACCCGCGACAGGATGAGCTTTCAGAACCAGAGCAATGGGAAGGGCGTTCAGTTTAATTTCGATCCGGTTATGTCCGCCAGAACTAGTAGTTCTGGCGAGATCTCGCCAAGCTCTTGGTTTGGTGGGATCCGTCAGTTTCAAAATGCTTCCGGTCTGACACCGGTCATTATTGATATCCAGCCTATGACAACGAGCGTCCCGCTGTTCTTAGGCCTTAATAATGATATTTAGGCTGGTTTATTCACTATTAATTTTCATTATAGTTTTATGAATAGAAGTGTTCGTTGTTTGACCATTTCCTATGGAAGTTTACTTTTAGTGTGTTTGGGACCAATGGCTCATCTATAAATATTCCTCTAAATTTTTCTTGAAATAGAAATTTTTCTTGTTACTATATGAAAAGTTTTTCCCCTATTAGAGGTTAGAATGGAAAGGACTAGAGAAGATTATGCGTCTTAAAGATGAAATAGCATTCATTACAGGTTCCGCACGCGGCATTGGCCGTGAGATCGCGGAAGTGTTTGCCAAAGAAGGTGCTCTGGTCATCATTTCTGATATCAAGATCGAGGATTGCCAGGCAACTGCGGCTGAATTGACAGCCAAGGGCTATAAAGCTGACGCTTTCGCCTGTAATGTTACCGTGTCTGCCGATGTAGATAAAACAGTGGATGATATCGTTGCGAAATATGGCCGTGTTGATATATTAGTAAATAATGCCGGCATCACCCGTGATGGTCTTTTCCTTCGTATGAAGGAAGAGGATTGGGATGCGGTCATTAATGTTAATCTTAAGGGTACTTTTAACGCGTGCAAATCTGTTTCCCGTGTGATGCTTAAGGCTCGCAAGGGTAAGATCATCAATATCGGTTCTGTCATTGGAGTGATGGGTAATGCTGGCCAGGCCAATTATGCCGCAAGTAAAGCTGGCGTGATCGCGCTTGCCAAGTCACTGGCGCGCGAGTTCGCTTCCCGTAATATCACGGTGAATGCCGTTGCTCCTGGTTATATCAAGACCGCGATGACTGATAAATTGAGCGATGAGGTCAAGAACAAGATCCTCGAAGCTGTTCCTTTAAATCGCATGGGATCGCCAACGGATGTGGCAAATGTGTGTTTATTCCTTGCTTCTAAAGAAGCTGATTATGTGACAGGTCAGACCATCCTTGTGGATGGCGGCATGGTCACGTATTAATATAGGGAAGATCTAGGGTATAGAGAAATAGGTAAGAAAAAAGATAGGTAAATAAGGAGGCAAATTCCATGGCCGTTGCAGAAAAAGTAAAATCCATCATCGCAGAACAGTTAGGCGTCAAGATCGAGGAAGTGAAGCCCGAGGCTTCTTTCATCGATGATCTTGGTGCGGATTCTCTCGATACTGTTGAGCTTATCATGGCTCTTGAAGAACAGTTCAATGTTGAGATCCCTGACGAAGATGCAGAGAAGATGATCAAGGTCTCTGATGCGATCAAATATGTTGAGGAGAAGACAGGGAACGCTTAATACGTTTCTTTTCGGATTCTTTGGGATGTTCATTTGCCCCGACAGGTCCTCTGTCGGGGCTCATTTTTATTTCAACAAGGGAATAATATGATTCAAAAAAGACGCGTAGTTGTTACCGGGATGGGTGTGTTGTCACCTGTTGGCAATGGGGTTGATGCTTTTTGGAATGGGTTGTTGCAGGGTAAAAGCGGTGTTGGCCCGATCACCAAATTTGATCCAGCACTTTTTACAACAAAGTTTGCCGCTGAATTAAAGGGGTATGATGCGGAGGCTAATTTCGGTTCCAAAGATGCGCGCAAGATTTCGGCGTTTGTTCAGTATGCGGTGGTCGCGGCGCGTGAGGCGATCATTAATGCGAATTTCAAGATGTCTGAGACTGATCCTGAGAGAGTGGCTGTCGTGGTCGGTTCTGGGATCGGTGCTATTGGTGCGGCGGAGGAAGAATATCAGAAATTTATGGAAAAAGGTCCTAGTCGTATTTCTCCGTTCTTTATTCCAAAGATGATCATTAATGAAGCGGCGGGACAAGTTTCGATCGATACAGGGGCCAAAGGGCCGGTAACGTGTTCCGTGACAGCGTGTGCGACGGGTACGACTTGTATAGGGGACGCTTTTAAAATGATCCAGTATGGTGAAGTTGATGCGGCTTTTGCTGGAGGATCTGAGGCGGCGATATCAATTTTAGGTATTGGCGGTTTTTGTGCGCTTAAAGCGCTCTCAACACGCAATGATGATCCGCAAGGTGCGAGCCGGCCTTTTGATAAGGAGCGTGATGGTTTTATTATGGGTGAAGGCGCGTGTGTTGTTGTTCTTGAATCGCTTGAGCATGCAAAAAAGCGCGGGGCGAATATCCTGGCGGAGATCGTCGGGTATGGTCAGACCGGGGATGCATTTCATTCAACGGCGCCCGATGATTCAGGTGAGGGTGCGGCGCGTGCGATGGTACAGGCGGTCAAGTGGGGCGGACTTAAACTCGATGAGGTTGACTATATTAACGCCCACGGGACGTCCACGTATTTGAATGACAAGATCGAATCGTTGGCGATCCATAAGGCTTTTGGGGATCATGCAAAAAAGATCGCGGTCAGTTCGACTAAATCCATGACAGGCCACCTGCTTGGTGCGGCAGGTGCTGTTGAGTGTGCGGCCTGCGTGCTCGCTATCCGTGATCAGATCATTCCTCCGACGATAAACTATACTACACCAGACCCGGAATGTGATCTTGATTATGTTCCTAATCAGGCGCGTAAGGCCAAGGTTGAGCTTGCGATATCCAATTCGCTAGGGTTCGGCGGTCATAATGCAACGATCGCAGTAAAGAAGTTCAGAGAATAATAAGCTGATAAATCAAAGAAGGAAGTTTTATGGCAAAGACATATAAGATCGCAACGATCCCTGGAGACGGGACAGGCCCTGAAGTGGTGCGCGAAGGCCTTAAGGTAATGGAAGCGGCGGCGTCGAAGTTCAATTTCAAATACGAGACCTTTAATTTCGATTTTGGTGGTGAGCGTTATTTGCGTACGAACGAAGTCCTCCCTGCATCTGCTATCGACGATCTCAAGAAGTTTGATGCGATTTTCCTTGGCGCGATCGGGCATCCGGATGTTAAGCCGGGGATCCTTGAAAAGGGTATTCTTCTTAAATTGCGTTTTGATCTGAACCAATATATCAATCTTCGTCCCGTGCAGCTTTTGGACGAGCGTTTTTGCCCGTTAAAGAACAAGAAGCCGGCGGATATTAATTTTACCGTCGTGCGTGAGAATTCTGAAGGCCTTTATGTTGGGGCCGGCGGCAATGTGTATAAGGGGACCAAGCAGGAAGTGGCTGTTCAGGAAAGTATCAATACGCGTTTTGGTATTGAGCGTTGCGTGCGTTACGCTTATGAATATGCCCGTAAATATAGCCGCAAAAAGCAATTAACGTTGTGCGGAAAAACGAATGTGCTTACCTATGCTTTTGATCTTTGGCAGCGTACGTTCGCTGAGGTTGGCGAGGAGTATAAGGATATCAAGACGGATTATGCGCACGTGGATGCGATCACCATGTGGATGGTGAAGAACCCCGAGTGGTTCGATGTCATCGTGACGGATAACATGTTCGGCGATATCATCACGGACCTTGCGGCCATGATCCAGGGCGGTATGGGGATCGCGGCGGGCGGTAATATTAATCCTGACGGTGTTTCCATGTTTGAGCCTATCGGCGGGTCAGCTCCGAAATATACAGGGATGAATGTTATTAATCCTTTGGCGGCGATCGGCGCGGGAGCTTTGCTGTTGCGTGAACTTGGTGAAGAAGCAGCGGCGGGTGCGATCGAAAAGTCGATCCGTGAGGTCGTGACCACCAAGATCAAGGATCTGGCGGCTGGTAAAATGGGTTATTCCACGACGGAGGTCGGGGATCTTATTGTTAAGCATTTGTAAGAAATAAAGTCGTAAGACGTTCTATCTATAAAGGTGTGTTGTTATGAAACAGTATGTTGTTGCTATTCTTGGGGCCCGTTCAGCGGTTGGGCAGTGCATGTATGACATTGTTAAACAGCGCAATTTCCCGGTCAAGGAGATACGCCTGATCTCACCGAGTGGTTCTAAGGGTGAGATGCATGGATTGCCTTTGCTTCCTTTGACGGCGGATGTGTTTAAGGGTGTGGACATCGTCTTGAGTTCTCCCGGAGCTGATATCAGTAAGGAATGGTCACCCGTCGCGGCTAGGGCAGGGGCTGTTGTCATTGATAATACAAGTCAGTTCCGTATGGACAAGGATGTTCCGCTTGTTGTTCCTGAAGTGAATCCTGAGGATGTAAAATGGCATAAAGGTATTATCGCAAATCCGAATTGTTCCACGATCCAGATGGTCGTGGCACTAAAACCCCTTCATGATCACGCAAAGATCAAGCGCATTGTTGTTTCGACATATCAGGCGATCTCGGGTGCTGGTTCTGAGGCGATCGACGAGATGAAGAATCAGGTCAAAGGAGATCTCACGGCCAAGAAACTGGCATACCAGATCCTTCATAATCTGATCCCGCAGATCGACGTCTTCATGGATAATTCTTATACCAAAGAAGAAATGAAGATGGTCAATGAGACCATGAAGATCATGCATGATGATGCGATCCGTGTGACAGCGACATGTGTCCGCGTCCCTGTTTTTAATTCACATTCTGAATCAGTTAATATTGAGACCGAGAAAAAGATCACCCGTGCCAAAGCGATCGAGCTTTTAAAGAATGCTCCTGGCGTTAAAGTGGTGGATGATCCGGCCAACAAGAAGTATCCGATGCCGATCAACGCAGACGGGCTTGATGAGACGTTCGTCGGGCGTATCCGCGAGGATGAGAGCATTGCCAATGGTTTGAATCTGTGGGTCGTATCAGACAATCTCCGCAAAGGGGCTGCACTGAACGCTGTCCAGATCGCCGAGAAATTGATCGAATACAAAATGATCTGATGAGAACGTTCAAGCTTACGCTGGAGTATGACGGAACTGATTTTAATGGTTGGCAGATACAGGCCAATGCAGAGCGTACTGTTCAGGCAGTACTTGAGAAAGCTCTTTCGAAGATATTCAAAAAGAAGCGCGTGATAGTGATCGGCTCAGGCCGCACTGATAAAGGTGTTCATGCGCGTGGTCAGGTGGCGCATTTTCGTGTGCAGACGCTCATGCAGCCTAAAGAGCTCCTTCCGGCGTTGAATTACAATCTTCCGTATGATCTGGCTGTCGTTAAGGTTGAAGGGGCGGATGCTGACTTTCATGCGCAACTCAGTGCAAAAGCCAAGACATATTCTTATACGATCTTTAATCGTCCCTTTCAGTCACCGCTTGAACGAAGGACATCTGTTTTCTTCCCAAGGAAGATCAACCTGAAGCGTTTGCGTGATGAAGCAAAATTACTGGTCGGGAAGCATGATTTTACCAGTTTTGCGAATGTGGATCTCTCACGTACCTGTGATGCGGTGCGCACGATCCATCGGCTCGATGTGAAAAAACGAGGAGATCACATCGTTATCACGATCGAGGCTAACGGTTTCTTGTACAAAATGGTCCGCAATATTGTTGGCACTTTGTTAGGTGTTGCCACAGGCCGTTTTCCGGCTGGTTCGGTCAAAAGAATGCTCAAGGCCAAAGACCGCAGGGCGGCAGGGATGGCCGCGCTTCCACAGGGATTATGTTTGGAAGAAGTGAAATACTGATTGACAACGTGAATTCAAGTGATATAATTTGGGCTCATTTATCGACCAAAAATCAAGAGAGAATATATGGCAGTGCAGCGCACAACAATACCAAAAAAAGACAAGATCGAGAAGAAAACCTATCTTATTGACGCCGAAGGCAAAACCCTTGGCCGTCTGGCGGCGCGTGTTGCGAACATCCTCCGCGGTAAGAATAAGCCGACGTTCACCCCTAATATGGACACCGGGGATAACGTGATCATCATTAATGCAGAGAAGATCCGCGTTACCGGCCGTAAGACAGAAGATAAGTTTTATGATCGTTATTCCGGTTTTCATTCCGGTCTAAAGAGCATCCGTTATTCAGATATGATGGCTAAGCGTCCGTGTCAGATCCTTGAGCTGGCTGTTCAGCGCATGATCCCGAAGGGGCCGCTTGGAGATCGTTTAAAGAAGAAGCTTTATGTGTATGCAGGTGCTGAACATCCTCACAAGGCGCAGAAACCTGTCGTACTGGATATTTAATTAATTGTTGGAGGCAATGATCAAATGGTAGAAGTTGTTAAACACTCAGCTCTTGGCCGCAGAAAGACAGCGGTTGTCCGTGTTGTTATCAAGCCCGGGACAGGGAAGATCACTATCAACAAAAGACCTTTCGAAGAATACTTCACCCGCGAAACGGACCGTATCCTTATTTTGACACCGCTTCGTCTGGCGAATTTGATGAACAAATTTGATATTGCCGCGATCACTGCCGGCGGTGGTCTTACAGGTCAGGCTGGCGCACTGCGCATGGGGATCGCACGAGCCCTTAACGCGTTCGACGCGAATACTCGTCCTGTACTTAAAAAGAACCTTACATTGCGCCGTGATTCACGTATGAAAGAGCGCAAAAAGCCTGGGCAAAAAGGCGCGCGCCGTAAATTTCAGTGGGTCAAGCGTTAACGTTTTTTGTTTTTTCTTCCTGACGCTTGTTAGCGTCGGAGGACATAAAGCCTATTCCTTCAAAACAATATTGACGGAATAGGCTTTTTCTCTTAATATATTCCACATTATGAAAATACAATCTCCGTCTGTAATAAAAGTTGGTATCGTCGGTATAAGCGGGTTCGCGGGCAAAGTCCTCTTGGACATTCTTCTGCGGCACAAAGGTGTGCGGGTGACGTATGTTGCGGCCAACAGTACCACGGGCCCCGTCGATGTTATCTGGCCGGAGTTCAGGAACCGCACGGACCTGGTGTGTGAAAAATATAATGCTGATGCCGCCATTGAGCAGTGTGATATTGTTTTTCTGGCACTTCCGCATACTGAGTCAATGAATGTTGTTGGAAAACTTCTTTCCGCCGGGAAGAAGGTCATTGATCTGAGCGCGGATTACCGGTTGAAGAAGTTGCCTGTTTATAAGAAGTGGTATCATGCGGATCATAAAGATCCGAAGAATCTCGCTAAAGCTGTGTATGGTCTTTGTGAGGTTTATCGTAATAAGATCAGGAAAGCTTCATTGATCGCAAATCCGGGGTGTTACCCGACGGCGGCGCTTCTGGGATTATTGCCTATTGTATCGATCCATTCTAAGAAAATAGTGAGCGTTGTGATCGATGCTAAGTCGGGCGTAACAGGAGCTGGCAGGAAAGTTGCGGAAGCGTTCATGTTCCCGTTCGTTCATGATAATTTTAAGGCTTATCGCGTGTTACAGCATCAACATACGCCGGAGATCGCGCAATACGCCGGGTATTTTGCCGAGAAGAATATTCCTGTGACCTTTGTGGCACATCTTTTGCCGCTTAATGTGGGCATTCAGGAGACGATCTATATTACGCTGAATTCCAGAGTAAAGGCTGAGCGGATCGTTGAGATGTATAAGAAATTCTATAAGACCGAAATGTTCGTCCGGGTATTGGATCTTGGGCAGCAGCCGGAGATCAAGAATGTCGCTAATACGAATTTTTGCGAGATCGGTCTGGCGGTCAGTGAAGACGGGAAAATGCTCGTCGTGACCTCTGTGATCGATAATCTTGTTAAAGGGGCGTCGGGACAGGCGGTGCAGAATATGAATATCATGTTCGGATTCAATGAGACGGAAGGGTTGTTATGAAAGTGATCAAGGGAAGTATCACCACTCCAAAAGGTTTTGTGGCTAATGGTTTCTGGGCGGGGATCAAGCGTTCCGGGAAGCCGGACCTTGGGCTTGTGTTCTCTACGGCGGCTTGTACGTCGGCCGCGGTGTTCACCAAGAATTCGGTCAAAGCCGCTCCGATCGTTGTTTGTATGGATTATATCCGTCAGGGCAACAATCAGGCGCTTATTGCCAATAGCGGGAATGCGAATTGTTTTACCGGTGAGTATGGTCTCATGTATGCGAAAAAGATGACGGAGATCGTCGGGGATGCATTGGGTATCAAGGCTAAACAGGTCCTTGTGATGTCGACAGGGATCATTGGCCGTCCGTTCCCGTATGAAAAGATCAAGGAAGCAATACCTGGGCTCGTTAAGGGGCTTCGTCCGACAAAAGGGATCAATTTTGCTAAAGCGATCATGACGACAGATCTTAAGGATAAGCAGGTGGCTGTTCAGATCGAGATCCGCGGGAAGAAAGTTTTTGTGGCTGGATGTGCCAAGGGGTCGGGGATGATCGAGCCGAACATGGCGACGATGCTTTCTTGTATCACCACAGATGCCGCGGTCAGTAAAGAGATGCTGAAGAAAGCCTTAAAAGAGGCGACGGAAGTTTCTTTTAATTGTATAACTGTCGACGGATGTATGAGCACCAACGACATGGTCGCGGTGCTTGCCAACGGGCGCGCGGGCAATAAGGAAATAGCTTCTGTTGATAAAGATTATGAGATCTTTTATGATGCGCTAAAATTTGTTTGCCTTAAACTGTCAAAGGATATTGTCCTTGATGGCGAGGGTGCGGAAAGATTCTTTGAAATAGCGGTGACGGGAGCTAAGAATAATATCCAGGCAAGGGAAGCCGCTAAGAAGATAGCAAATTCCAATTTGGTCAAGACCGCAGATTATACGGATAATCCTAATTGGGGGCGCGTTGCTGCGGCGATCGGTGCATGCGGATTCCCGGTGACAGAACACGATCTTAAGATCAGTTTCTCCGTTAAGAAGAATAATATTTATATCAATGCGGATCTAGGGATAGGTTCGGGCTCCGCAACTGTTTATACCTGTGACCTTACAAAAGAATATATCGACATCAATGGAAAATATAATTAAAAAAGCCAGCGTCCTCGTCGAAGCTATCCCGTATATCGACCAGTTCCGCCGTAAAACCTTTGTGATCAAGTATGGGGGGAGTATCCTTCACGATGACGTGATCCGTCGGAGGGTATTGGAGGATATTGTCTTTTTAAGTTTTGTCGGTATCCGCATCATTCTTGTTCACGGCGGAGGGCCTAATATTTCCAATCGTCTTAAGGAGATCGGGATCGAGCCCCAGTTCCATAACGGTATCCGTGTGACGGATGAGAAGACCCTTGAGATCGTTATCAAGGAGCTTGATGAGATCAATGATCAGATCGTGGCGGAGCTTAAGTCACTCAAGGGGGATGTGACGGGGTTGAAGGGGCATGAAAATATTGTTTACGTCGAAAAAAAGAAATCCGACATGGACCTTGGTTTTGTCGGTACGATCACGAATATTGAACTTAAGGTGCTGGCGCGTCATTTGAGGCAGGGACGTATCACGGTCGTTGCACCGTTAGGTATCAGCGGGCAGCAACAGCCTCATAATGTGAATGCCGATGAGGTGGCAAGTGCGATCGCATCTTCTGTGCGCGCGGAAAAATTCATGCTTTTAACGAATGTGCCGGGTGTATTGAGGGATCCTGAGGATGTGTCAACACTGTATTCAACGTTGACCGTCTCGGAAGTGATGAAATTGAAAGCGGAAGGTATTATCTCCGGCGGGATGATCCCGAAGGTGGATTCATGTATCGAAGCGCTTGCGGGCGGGATACCCAAGGCGCATATCATTGATGAGCGTCAGGACCGGGCCTTAT
>DYQZ01000065.1 GCA_020719005.1 Candidatus Omnitrophus sp. | reverse complement strand
CTTTGCCATCATTCAACTGCATTTCGATCGATTCGATCCCGTCCCTTACGATCGCAAGCGTGGCCTCAAGATTTTTCCTGGCAAGGACTGTCTCATTAGGGGATGCTTTGGGATCATTACTGATCTTCAAATACTGATCTATCGAGAACTTTAATTGTTTTGAAAGCATAGCCTCATCCACCACCACATTCGCATCTGATATGACCGACCTATCATCAAAACTCTTCTTTACTTCTTCAACTTTCAGAAATATCTCCTCTTTGGCATTATTAAAACTCCGGATATAACGACCGTCTTTCGATATCTCAAGCGTTGGCGGCATCACCCCATCATCATCTGGCTCACCAATATCAGAATTATATAAACGAACAGGATTCCCCGCGACGATCGTCACGTATTGAGAAACCCATTTGCCGTCCTTATTCTTTTTCCATAGATCGGCACGGATATTTGATAATGTCACAAAATATTTCCCATCAGGAGACACACTGGCACTATAAACCGCATAACCCACTCTGATCTCTTCTCGCTCCCTCTCCCCGTGCTCACCTCGAGAACTCACGATCGTACGTGAATAATATCCGGCAGACACGCTCAACCTGTCACTGACAGGATACTCCTTAAAATCAAGAGCCGTCACCTCTTCTTGTGATAATTTAACCTCTTTAATAGCAAGCCTATCATCCTCTTGGTCTGTGGCGGCAAAGTCAACGGTCAGCACTTTTCCTGTGCTCAAGACCTTATCAGGGCCGGCGGCACGATCGATCTTCTTGGGCATAACATCCAAAACACCACCTGAGAAATATTTCTTCGGGACCATCGCGCCTGCGGCATCAACTTCTTCACGGATCATGTTCACCACACCGGTCTTAAACGCCTCAATGTAACGCTGATAGATCTGTTCCTTGATCGTCTTATCATCCACATCCACGCCAGTGATCTTCTTCTGATCAACATAAGCCTTGGCCATCAGCGTATCCTTGATCGTCTCACGATACCATTTTGCCAAAATGCCCGCATAATAGATCTGGCGGATCGTCGCAAAATTCTTGCCTTCATTGACCTCTTTCTCGATCGCCGGCACAATGATCTGACGCAAAATATCTTTGGCCAGCTCCGTCGTTGGCAAACCTTCGGCAGACTGTGCGGCATTATTCACCTGAAGCGCCTGGCGGTCAGCGTCCAACATGACCTTAAAACGCGCTTTAGTAACATAAACAGCATTCCCCTCTTCATACACTTCTGCTTCCGCAGGCATGATCCATACCTTATTAAAAGTATCCACCGGGATATCTGTTGTTCCGAACTTTTGCTGCGCCTGGGCGTATACCTTGGTCCAGAATTCACGCCCGACATCCCCTTGAGGGTCCATGAACGACGCCGTCAACTGCTTAAGCACATAATCCTGAGCCAACATATCACGACCAAGGTCAGTCGCGCCAAGCTCTTCGGTGACCATACGCTCATGCTCATAGGGGGACAAATTCACCCAAAGGTCCTGCTCGGGCATGGTGACCGCTGTCAGAAAATACCGCATCATGCGCTGACTCTCGTCTTTCACATAAAGATCCGAAGCATTGTCATTCCCTGAGTCCACAATGAAACGGAACTTCAATGGCTCATTAGGATAGACCATAAGCCCTTTGACCAGGACCGGCTCAAACAAAGGCGACACACCGACCTGCGTCCCTGGCTGGGGAAGCATGGAAAGAGCAAACTCCTGGGCGTGAGCGCTCGCAGGGCCAAACGCGATCAAAATACTTAAGAAAGCCGACAATAATTTTTTCATACTCTCCATCCTTTTCTTATTTTCTAAATTACACAAACTCTAATTCTTTTCCCGTAATTTAATATCCATTTTCTTGACCGAACTTCTTTCAATAAGACTGACCGGCAAGAGCGCCTGCCCGACAAAAGGCCGCTCTTTCCCTGAACTCCCTGCTCTCAAATGATCAATAAGCGACCGGGCGGCTTCCTCTGCAAGGCCATAGACCGGCATACGCAATGTCGTCAACGCAGGCGAAAAACCAGCCGCACGAAAATCATCATCAAAGCCAATAACTGAAATATCTTCCGGGCATTTGATCCCCAACATCTTTAAACGCTCGATCACCATAAAAGCCAAATTATCATTACAACAAAAGATCGCTGTCACTTTGGGATCTTGCTTAAGGAGCGCGTCTACACAGCGATGTGTTGTCTCATCCACATCCCAATCCCCTTGAAAGATCGAACGCTGGTCGAACGCTACCCCGCATGTCTTAAGCCCTTCCTGAAATCCTCTAACACGTTCTTCGCTATCCCTGGACCATGAAGCGCCTGCGACCACAGCCATACGGCGATGTCCCCTAGAGAACAGATGTTCAGCTGCCGCCTTCCCCCCGGATGCATTATCACTACAAATAAATTTAGCCTTCAGCCCTTTCTCATGATCATTGATGACAACACACGGGACATTCAGCCCCTTAGTCATGAACTTCTTACTAAAGAACCGGAACCATTGGGTCATGATCACCCCATCGATCCCTTCCTGGGCCTTAAAATTGAACGTATTAAGCGGCTCTGCACCCTGGCGCAATAACAAGATCTTGAACTGATATTCCGTATTCATTAAATAGTTAGAAATACCGGAAAGAATATGTGTGTAATAGGAACTGTAGAAAATATTCTGCACGTAGGGGAAAACAACACCGATGGTCTTGGTCGAACTGCGGCGCAACTGACTGGCCGCAAGGCTTGGTGCATACGCATATTTCTCTATCAGGCCATCAATGTTCTTGAGAGTTTTAGACGCCACCCTGCTACGCGTCTCTGGATGAAGCGCCCGCGAGATCGTAGCAACAGAAACGCCCGCCTTTTGGGCCATATCTTTTATGTTCAGTTTTCTTTTCATATACCTGCCTTTGGGTCACAGTGAATCACTTATGTAATCGGTTACATAAAATATGCCATACAAAGTATATTTTGTCAAATTATCTTTAACCAGGCTTCTTTCTTATGGCTTAAAAGTAAAAAACCTTCTCGGGAACAGGAGAAGGTCTTTTACCTTGTGAGAAAACTTATAAAAACTACGCTGCGATCAAAACACTCACGACGCTACGCCTGCCATCTCAGGCGCCTCATTCTTTGCCCCTAAGAACACCGGCATGTCCGTGATCGGCGTGATCTTAATGATCATCGGCTCAAGGCCATTAAAGTCTCCCTGCTGTAAGACAGCGGGATCCATCTCATAGCGGATCTCATCCCCTTCAGAACGGATCCCAAGGTCAATGTCACCCAGATCAAAGTCAATACCACCGTATCCCGCTACCACAACGGCATCCTTAGCTTTTTCAGCGCCGGCATTATCAACAAAACGTGTAACTTTTACTGCATTCTCCCCTGTTACGGTAATATCCACATCTTCGAGCCACAATTTCTTATCTTTGAAAATAGACAGCCCATCTGCTTTGGCTGTAGATAGATCAACTTCATATGTCGTATTATTGACAATACGAACATTACCCTTCAGCGCAGCATTAGGAAATTTGACCAGGCCAGACTTCTCATCACCAACCAACTGCAATAGCTCCAGACCAACAACACTGACACTCTTTCCGACGATCTCATACACCCTGTCTGCCCGTTTGAACGCATCATATTTATCTGCAACATCAAACTCTGGCAGGAGTACGGTCTTACCTTGAGCATCCTTAGCACTTTCCAGGGCCCATTCTTCTTCATTCAAAGAATAATAATCACTCAAGGCCTGCAGAATATAATCAAACAACCCTTTGATCGGTGTAAAAACAAGGCTCCGCTGATCAAAGCTCGTCGACATGAGCGCCAATAATCGTGCATTGGGGTCTCCTGTCTTTTCTGTCAAGATCTGTTTCGCTTCTGGATCTTTCTCAAAATAATTACTCAAATTAATAAAGACCGTCCCAATAGGTCCTTCGAGCTGAATAGCCCCATTCTTGTCCCCTGCGATCAAGTCTGGCGCAATGATCTGATTAAGCTCATCCATGGCCGCTTCACGCGTCATAAATTTTGGTAAAAGGACCCGATCAAAGAAAGCCTGCAAAATCTCAGCCATTAAGCCTTCATTAATACCTAACACATTTGTGTTAAAGTCCTGAGTCCCAGGAGTGCCATAGCCACCAGCAAGGCCGCCTTTTTCAAAGATCCCCAACTGATCATTTGTTTTAGCATCCGCTCTCTCCAACATGCGAACACGGATCTTCCCGTCTTTTGTTAGTTCGACACCGATCTGACCACCTTTTTTATCCACGCCCGTCTTTTCGGTAGCGATCATGACTGCCGGGATCTTCTTGGCGATCATCCACTGAGCTACTGGCTCAGGTAGGATATTATTAATACCATCCCCATTAGAGAAAGAAACGATCTTAGCCTCTTTTGGTGCTTTATAGCCACGGTCAACCATCCTGTTCAATAACCAAACTCCAATAGATCCATGACTGCCGAATGAAGGCGTAGCAATCGGTGCATCTGTCTTGGCATCCAATGACGGAAAATTTGGTGTCACCACATCTTCAACATTGACTTTAATATCCAACACATCAAAGATCTCTTGATATGTTCTTCCCGTCTCATCCCCAAACGCCTTCTTCTCTAAAAGCTCGTTATAAACCGTTTCTGAATCCCAGCTCAAAATAGGTTCATAAAATATGGGCTCATTATTTCCAGCCGCTCTCATCGCTGAGACCGTCTTAATAAGATTCAACATCTTGATCTCTGCTGCTGATAAGAGAACACCACTCTTTGTTGCAAACGGAAGATCTGTTCCTTTAGATCCTTTTGGATTCTTGCGATCACGAAACGATACTTTGACCAGCCCTTCAATCTTCTTAAAAGCGCTTCCGGCACCGCCATCCAACAACATATAATCAGTAGCATGCGGAGCTTGCAAACCCTTGGCCATGTCAAGAACCTCGTCATAAGTCACGAGATTCATCCATTGCTTTTTCTCATCAGGTGATAACATTGAAGATGGACGGAGATTTCCAGCATTCTTTCCATCATTGATCATTAAACTGTCACCTTGTCCTTGAGCTTTCAACGCACGCATCTTGAAGAATTTCTGATAAAGAGCCCACCAGAAATTTCTCCACCCAGGAGCCACTTGCAACTGCCGTCCAGGTCTTAATGCGTTCTTAGACTCAAGATCTTTTTGGATCTTATCTACTACTGCATCAAACACCGGCTCAACCTGATCTCTCGTTAAAGGCCCTACTGATGTTTCTGGCGTAGCCCAAACACCGGTCGCTGGCTTGACCTGCACGGCCACATCTACCTTATTCTCGGTGGGAACTACAGCTGCTTCAGAGGTCACCGACACTGCTCCAGATGCTAATTTCTCTTCATAGTTCGTCTTTGTACCGCCAGAAAAATACTTGCGTGGGATCACCTCACCGGTCTGCGTATCAATGTCTTCTTTAACATACTCGAACACGCCCTTACGGAACGCTTCAAGATATTGAGCATAGATCTGATCCTTGATGGTCTTATCCTCAAGTTGACTGCCCGCGATCTTAGCCTGATCTGCAAACGATGTATTCAGAATGCTGTTCTTGACCTTCACCTTATACCAGGCAGCCAAAAGAAGCGCGTTGTAGACCTGACGCAAAGGCGCGAAATTCTTGCCTTCATTGACCTCACGCTCAAGCTCAGGGATCAAAACAGTCCGGACAGCCTCTGATGAAGCTGCGTTCATTTGACGCTCATTTTCTGGAATTAATGCCGCATCGCCTTCCTTATTAGAAGCACTGGCCAGATAATCCTGTTCAGTCAACACCTGCAAATGATTCTCAAGAACATAAACCGCACCATTCTTTTCAAAAAGAGAAACCTTCCCGGGCGTGATCCAAATCTTGTTGAAGGCATCCATCGGAAGATCAACATCACCATAGGTTTCACGCATCTTTGTCTGAACCCTTGTCCAAAACTCTTTTCCAAGAGTTGTCTCAGGGTTCACCAAAGTCGCTGTCAGCTGTTTAAGAATATAGTCCTGTGCCAAAAGATCACGACCCATTTCGGTCTGACCAAGCTTTTCTGTCGTGATGCGGTCTTTTTCATAAGGAGAAAGGTTGACCCAAATATCTTTCTCGGAAAGAGTAATGCCTAAAAGAAAATATTTGACCAAACGGCGGGTTTCTGCGGCAAAAGCCTGTGCATCCAAAGCTCCCTGCCCTTTATCAACAATAAAGTTGAACGAGAACGGGTCTGTCAGATCAACCTTAACCCCTTCCAGCATAACAGGCTTGAAGGCCTCGCTAACACCGACTTGAGCTCCTGGGACCGGAAGGTTTAAGACTGTTTGTGCGTAACCTGGTACGGAAGAAAGAATAAAAGAAAAGGCTACAAATACAGAAAAGAACTTCCGTACCACCGATGTGCCTTGCCAGGAAGAAAATAACCCCTTCATAAAGGAACCTTTCTTAAGATTTTCAGAACTTTATATATTAAATTATCCACCACACAAACTCACAATAAAACTCTATAGGAAGTATACTTGCTACTTTTAAAGAAAACAAGGCTTCAACAAAGAATTTGATATATATACAATATAGTTGCAGAATTATACATAATCATGCGAATACCGCAATAAGATTATAACCAAGAAATTGCAACGTAGACGCAAGTTAAGAGCGCAGCTCGAAAACGCGCGTCGAGGGTAAGGCGCAAGAAAGCAGGGGAACCGACGAGGCAAAGCCGAGGAGGTCCCCCTGAATCTCGTGGATTTTGTTGAAGAAACGAAACGAGAACGCAGTTCTCGATTGAGTTTCTGAAACAAAAGACACGGCCATTGATTTTGGCAATGGCCGCGATTTTTGTGAAACAAAAATCGGAGAAGCAGGGAAACCGAGCCGCAACGCGGCAAGGTTCCCCTGCTTCTGCGGATCACGGCTTAATGTTTTTTGAGAACAAAGTTCGCAAAAAAACATTAAGCCGTGATCCGCCGCCACCAAAAGAATTTTGGTGGCGCGTTGTTTTTCCTATAAAGCAAAAGACCTTTTCCCAAAAAGGAAAAGGTCTTTTGCGACTAGGAAAAACAACGGAGAAGCAGGGATTCGAACCCTGGGACGCCATTTCTGACGTCACACACTTTCCAGGCGTGCGCCTTCAACCACTCGGCCACCTCTCCTCAAAATTCAGCCGCTGAATATATCATCCACCCAAGACCTTGTCAACGCTTTCCCCAACCGTTCCAAAACACTTTTGAACCATCAAACTTGTCACGCGGCTTATCTTCCCCCGTCGGATGACCGACCGCGACCGCACACAGCGGCATGACATTCTCGGGGATAGCCAACAATGTGCGAAGGAACAGAACACGCTCAGACCGTGGATGAACACCTGTCCAGCATGTCCCAAGTCCTAGGCCATGTGCCGCTAATAAAATATTCTGTGCAGCCGCAGATGCATCCTGGATCCAATATCCGATCTCTGCCCCGCCAT
>DYQZ01000064.1 GCA_020719005.1 Candidatus Omnitrophus sp. | reverse complement strand
CCGACAGATATTTCCGGTCCAGACTATTTGCAGATCCCTCCGGGAACGGTTGAGCGTATTGAGATCATTCACGGCGGCTCATCGGTTTTGTATGGTGATAATGCAACCGGAGGTGTGATCAATATCATTACCAAAGATGGCCTCAGGGATGGATCTTCTGCGTCCATGGAATGGGGAAGTTTTCAAAGCGAGAAATACAGTGTTGAGACGAGCGCATCGAGGGGGAAGGCCTCATATTATCTTTATTCTGGATATAGCGACAGCAAAGGATATCGGGATAATAGTCAGGTCTTGGCCAAGGATGGTCAGGCGCGTCTTGGCTATGATGTGAATGCTCAGGTCAAGCTTTCGCTTGAGACCGGTTGGCATGAGGATGATTATGGTTTAGCTGGCGGATTATCTTCTTCTGAAATGGAACAGTACGGTCGCCGCGGGACGGCTGATCCTGAGAATTATGGTAATACAAAGGATCGTTTTATCAGGCTATCGAGTGAACTTATGCCCGTTGATGATGATGGTTCTTTTGGCACAGTATATCTGGATTATTCGCATCGTGACCGAGACACCTATGGCTGGTACGATTACGCCGTATGGGGTGCTACGGCAACAAAACGTGAGATCATTACGGATGGCTTTACGCTTAAATATGCGATCTCGCCTGAGATCAAAGGACATGATCTCAAACTTGTGACAGGTGTGGATTATTATGACAGTGTTAATCGTATTCTGGGCAGTGGTTCCGGGGCGTCGCTCAGTACGGATGATCTGAAGATCATCAAAAAAGAAGTTGGTCTTTATGGACTAGCTGAGTATGAGGTTGTGGATGATCTTTTTGCGAACAGTGGTGTTCGTCGGCAAGAGGCAAAATATTTCTTTGATCGGTATGATACGCCTTTTTTCACAACAAAGGACCCACAGGAAACCTTGTTCTCAGGAGGTTTGCGTTACGAATATGCAGAGCGTTCTAATGTCTTTGTGAAGGCTGAGGAGACTTTTCGTTTCTTGGCAACAGATGAATGGTATGACACTTGGAGTGGCTTAAATACGGATCTTAAACAGCAGCGAGGTATAGAATACAGGGCGGGAGTTCGTCATGATATGGGAGGGGTGGTGGAGCTTTCCGCTTCGCCGTTCTTTGTAATCAACAAGGATGAGATCTTTTTAGACCCAACGCTTGGCGGACAAGGGAAAAATAGTAATTATGATCGCACGAGGCGGCTTGGGATCGATCTTGGTAAGAAAGTGCATCTGCTTAAGATGGTCGAGGTCCCTGTTTTGGCCTTTTGGGATATTTCTAGCGGTTATACTTATCTTGAGCCTGAATTTGATGGTGGGAAGTTTGATGGAAAATTGATCCCGATGACGGCGCGTCATCAGGCTTCTTTGGGCATGAATGCCGGGTTTAAAAATGGTTTATCGTTGGATCTGACCGGACGTTTTACGGGCTCACAATACGCGATCAATGATACCTATAACACTACGGCCAAGGTTAAGTCGTATGTTGTTTTGGATACGAAGGTGTCTTACAAGTTCAAGTCAGCTGAGGTTTATATGGGTGTTAATAATATCCTGGCTGAGAAATATTACAGCTGTGTGGTTAAATCTGCTTCCGGAACCAATAAGGATTATTTTCCAGCTTCAGAGCGTAGTGTGGTTTTAGGTATGAAGTATCGTTTTTGAGATAAGAAAGCAGATTTTAGATGTTAGCAATGGACTGCTTTTGGTATACCTGTCAGCACAACGCACACGATCACAGGTTCTATCATGGGAGTTGGTTCCCGCCGCCGGATGAGTGCGGTAAGGTGGGGTATGGCCGGGGCCATCGTTTGGGCATGGATATTGACTATTCCGTGCGCGGCTGTTATATCCGCATCTTCTTATTGGCTTATTAAAACGCTTCATCACTGATCTTTATGTATTTTCAATAAAAAACCCGCTGTTATAAGCGTGTTTTTTTGTTGAGAGGTGATCTTGTTTTAGATCCATTGAATGACCGGTTTGTTTTTGGGAGGAGCCGGAGGAAAGGCCTCGTCTTTTGGGTAACCGAAAATGATGGGGCCATAAACGGTTTCACCATCTTTGATCTGGATGATATTTTTCACTTCATCATCGGCCAATGCCAGTTGTCCCATGTAGATCCAGCAGCTTCCAATGCCGAGCGACCGGGCGGCAAGCATCATGTTCTGACAGACCATGGGGCAATCCATGTCTTTAGCCATCCCATGGCCAACGACGAACACAGCGGTCGCGGCAGAATAAAAGACAGGGTCGATTACTTTGCTATCGATCAGGGCACGTGCTTCTTGAGCCTGTTTAGGGGCCGTCTCGAGCCATTCTTTATATTTTGGGATACCTGCAGCTGTTAATTTTTCCCGCACAGAAGGGGTCTCAACAACAACAAAACGCCAGCCTTGAGTATTCATTCCCGATGGGGCGTTGTTGCCGGCATCAATAATGACCTCAAGAGTGGCACGGTGAATGGGCTCGTTCTCAAAAAGACGTACAGACCTGCGGGCTTGAATATTTTTCAGGACGTCATTCATATAAAAAGCTCCTTTGATGGTTCGGGGTTCTTTACGAACGTCTTATTATAGCAGAGGCGCAAGCCAGTGTTCAGCTTCTTTGATCGTCCAGTTCTTGCGTCGGGCGTAGTCTTTAAGCTGCTCTTGGTCGATATGGCTGATAGGGAAATAAACAGATTTCGGGCATGAGAAGAAATATCCGCAGACAGAGGCCGCCGGCGTCATCATGAAGTTTTCGGTAAGGGTTATTCCGGTTGCTTTGCTGGCACCCAGGATCTGAAAGATCTTTGTTTTTTCTGTATGGTCGGGGCAGGCTGGGTAGCCCGGGGCAGGGCGGATGCCGCGGTAATGCCCGGCGAACAGTTCATTATTGGAAAGTTTTTCCTCAGGTGAATATCCCCAAGATTCACGGCGCACCATTTCATGCAGGACTTCCGTAAAGCCTTCGGCCAGGCGGTCGGCGAGTGTTTTAAGAAGTGTGATCCTGTAGTCATCTCCCCGAGCTTCTTCAATGGCTTTTGCAAGGCCTATCCCGCCGGTGACGGCAAAAGCGCCGATATAGCTTTGGGCACCGCTTTCTTTAGGCGCGATGAAGTCAGCCAAACAAAAGTATGGTTCCTGCGAGGTTTTTTTAACTTGTTGGCGAAGCATATTGAATGTGGTCAAAAGCGTGGTGCGTGACCTGTCCGCATATACCTCAATATCATCCCCAACGCTGTTGGCCGGAAAAATGCCAAAGACGCCATTACAAGAAAGGCTTTTATCTTTGATGATCTCATCTAACAGGGCATTGGCGTCGTTCAATAATTTTTTGGCCTCAGCGCCTTGTTGGGCATCAGTTAAGATAGAGGGGTAGCGTCCCTTTAAGCCCCAGGCTAAAAAGAAGAAAGACCAGTCAATGCGTTCACGGATCTTGGCGATATCAAAAGCATTAAGGGTTTTGACGCCACAGAATGCGGGTGGTGTTATCTTTATATTTTCCCAGTCGAGTATTTGTTTTTCTCGGCGGGCGGTCTCAAGAGGTATCAGCTGAAGAGCTTTTTTGTCATGCGCAAATTGGGCGCGGATCTCGTTTTGTTGACGTTTGGTATCAAGGATAAATGCGTCTTTTGTTGCTTGATCCATCAGGTTGCGGCAGATACCGGCTCCCCGTGAGGCGTCTTTCACACGGATAACAACCCCGTTATATTCAGGCGCGATCTTGACCGCGGTATGATTATCAGACGTGGTTGCACCTCCGACGAGAAGCGGGATGGTGAAGCCTTGTTTGTTCATTTCCCTCGCGACCGTGACCATTTCATCCAGAGAAGGTGTGATGAGTCCTGAAAGACCGATAATATCTACGTTATGTTCACGTGCTGCAGCTAATATTTTTTCGCAGGAAACCATGACGCCGATATCAATGATCTCAAAATTGTTGCAGGCAAGCACAACCCCTGCGATATTCTTGCCGATATCATGAACATCGCCTTTAACAGTTGCCATGAGTATTTTTCCGGCGGTCTTGACCGTAGAGGTCTTGTCTTTTTCGATGAAAGGCTGAAGGATAGCCACGGCTTTCTTCATGACGCGCGCACTTTTAACGACCTGAGGCAGGAACATTTTTCCTTCACCGAAAAGGTCACCTACCGTGTTCATGCCGTTCATGAGTGGGCCTTCGATGATCGTGATAGGCCTCGGATAGTGTGCCAACGCTTCATTGATATCAGCATCGATAAAGTCTGTTATTCCGCGGACGAGCGCGTGTTTAAAACGTTCTTCGAGAGAGGACGCACGCCAGACCTGGTCTTCGACGGTCTTTTTGTCTTTTGATCTCAGGCTTTCAGCGAATGTGACAAGACGTTCGGTCGCATCATTGCGGCGATTAAGAAGTACATCTTCAACCCGCTCCAAGAGCGCAGGGGTGATCTCGTCATAGACGGTGATCATACCAGCATTCACAATGCCCATATCCATGCCAGCTTTGATCGCGTGATACAGGAAGGCCGAGTGCATGGCTTCACGCATGGCGTCATTACCGCGAAAAGAAAAAGACACATTGCTTACTCCACCCGAAATGCGGCAAAGAGGGAGAGTCCTCTTGATCTCACGCGTGGCTTCAATGAAATCAACCGCATAGTTATTGTGAGCATCAATGCCTGTGGCGACCGCAAAAATATTGGGGTCAAAAATGATATCTTCCGCAGGAAAGCCTACTTCCTCGACGAGGATGCGGTAGGCGCGTGTGCAGATACTGATCTTGCGCTCTTTGGTATCGGCCTGACCGGCCTCATCAAAGGCCATGACAACCGTGGCCGCACCGTATTTTTTGATGATGCGGGCGCGTTCTTTGAAAATATCTTCGCCTTCTTTAAGGCTGATGGAATTGACAATGGATTTCCCCTGAACACATTTGAGGCCAGCCTCGATCACATCCCATTTGGAAGAGTCGATCATGACCGGCACGCGTGAGATATCAGGTTCTGATGCGATCAGGTTCAGGAACTTGACCATGGCGGCTTTCGAGTCAAGCATGGCTTCGTCCATGTTGATGTCGATCGCCTGGGCGCCGGCCTCGACCTGCTGGCGTGCCACGGACAATGCTTCGTCGTATTTACCTTCGATGATCAGTTTGGCGAACTTTTTTGAACCGGTCACATTGGTCCGCTCGCCGATATTGATGAATGTGGAAAGAGGATTAAGAGGTTCAAGTCCGCTGTAAGAAGAGGCAGGAAGGATCTTTGGCACCTGACGCGGCGCAATATCTTTTACAGCATTAGCGACGGCACGGATATGATCCGGTGTTGAGCCACAGCATCCACCGAGGATATTCACCAGTCCGCTGGAGGCGAATTCTTTGACAAGAGCGGCCATTTCTTCAGGCGTCTGGTCATATTGTCCGAATTGATTGGGAAGTCCTGCGTTCGGATAAGCGCTGATGAACGTGCCGGCTAAGGTTGAAAGTTCAGCGAGATGAGGCCGCATGTCTTTGGCACCTAAAGCACAGTTGAACCCAAAAGCCAGAGGGGATGCATGTTTTAAGGATGTCCAAAAAGCAGGGACGGTTTGTCCTGACAGCGTTCTACCCGAGGCGTCTGTAATAGTGCCAGATATCATGATAGGTAAGGGGTTCTTCGCCGACCCATTATAAGAGAGCGCGGCAAAAACAGCGGCTTTGGCATTAAGCGTGTCGAAAATAGTTTCAATGAGAAGAACATCAACGCCACCTTGTGCCAGACTTTTGATTTGCTCACTATAGGCTTCGACCAGCTGATCAAAAGTGACCGCCCGGTAAGATGGGTCATTGACATCAGGGGAGATCGAGGCCGTGCGGTTGGTCGGTCCGATGGATCCGGCGACAAAACGCGGTTTTGAGGGATCTTTTTTGGTGAATTCATCGCACGCTTTTCGTGCGAGTTTGACGGAAGCGATGTTAAGTTCGCTGACCAGACCTTCCATGTGATAATCGGCCATGGAAATACGGTTCGCATTGAATGTGTTCGTTTCAATGATGTCAGCGCCGGCCTCAAGATAAAGCTGATGAATGCCGAGGATGACCTCAGGCTGGGTGAGGGACAAAAGATCATTGTTCCCTTTAAGGTCGCTGTTGTAGTCCTTGAAGTGTCCATTAACGCCGCCGCGGTAATCAGCCTCGGTCAGTTTATGACGCTGGATCATGGTGCCCATGGCGCCATCCAGGATAAGGATGCGCTTTAGAAGTGCCTGAGCAACAGGGTGTTTCAGTAAGCTTTTATTCATGGATTAAACGATAATGCAAAGGTATAGTAAAGTCAAATATTGATTAAAGGTTCTGATATCTTATTAGAATATATAACGTAATCGGGTGGACGAAGGCGGGGCCCCCGTCTCGCCCGGAAGCGTTCTTTTGTTGGGAAACCCCGATGATAAGTTACCCAAGAAACTGATGCATAAAAAAGACGGTTGTTGTAAAAGCTTA
The DNA here is from genome assembly GCA_020719005.1 of Candidatus Omnitrophus sp. Classification (GTDB taxonomy): domain Bacteria; phylum Omnitrophota; class Gorgyraeia; order Zapsychrales; family Fredricksoniimonadaceae; genus DYQZ01. The sequence goes on along the minus strand of DYQZ01000064.1, from coordinate 1,082 downwards.
GAATAAGAACGCTTAAGGACGAACGGGGTGCCGCAGTCCAGGCCCCGATGGAGGAGTTTATCATGTCTGACTGTTGCGCAGTAAAGAAGCCTCGTGCATCATGGATGACCAATAAACTTTTTTTATTGGCCGTGGGGATACTGTTTGTTCTGGCAGTGTCGTATTACATCCCGTTCCTAGCCGCATTTCGTCATGCCTTTGTGGCGTATGGCCGGATCGTTTTCTGGCCATTGCTCCTTGGCCTTTTGCTGGGCGGGGTCATTGATTATTATGTCCCGCGTGAATATGTTTCAAGCGTGCTGGCGGGTCGGCGTAAACGCAGTATTATTTATGCTGTTGCCTGGGGTTTTTTGATGACCCTGTGCAGTCATGGCATCTTGGCACTTGCTGTCCAGTTATATAAAAAAGGTGCGGCACCTTCGTCGGTGGTGGCGTTCTTATTGGCAAGCCCGTGGGCGAATTTTCCGTTAACGTTGATGCTGGTCGGTTTTTTTGGCTGGACCAAGGCTTTGTTCATTATCTTCTCGGCGATCGTGATCGCGCTTGTGACCGGGTGGTCTTTTCAGGTCCTTGAAAAGAAGGGGATGGTCGAGGTAAATCCTCATACGGTAGAGAGGGATGAGGCGCTTGATCTTTGGGCAGATATTAAAAAAAGAACACAGGCTTATCGTTTTGATTTTCTGATCGATGGCCGTGGGGTTTTAAAAGGAATGAGTGATCTTGCTGAAATGGTATTGTGGTGGATCCTTCTTGGTATGGTGATGGCCGCGGCGGCAGGCGCTTATATCCCGCCGCATTTCTTTCATCAGTTTATGGGGAATTCCATCGGAGGGATGTTTGGCACATTGCTTACCGCGACCGTGATGGAAACATGTTCTGAGGGGACATCTCCGTTGGCCTTTGAGATTTACCGTCAGACCGGCGCGCTGGGGAATGCACTTATCTTTTTGCTGGCAGGGGTTGCGACGGATTATACCGAGATCGGACTGCTGTGGACGAACGCCGGGCGTCGCACGGCGATGTGGATGCCTGCTATTTGCGTCCCTCTTATTTTTCTTTTCGGCATGATCGGCAACGTCTTT